>CAXNJD010000049.1:0-7032 GCA_964202545.1 Cypionkella sp. | reverse complement strand
TCCAAAATTCTGGCGGCTCGCCCGAAGACAGGCCCATGTTGAACAAATTGGTGCCTGTGGCCCCATCTGCCATCAGCCAGTCGCGGCTTTCCAACAGTTTCGATAGCGCATCCTGTGCCATTCTGGCCCCCTAATTGGACGAAATCTTTGTCTTTCCATGCCAGATTGCAACTGACAGAGCAAACCGATTGTCAAGCAAAGGGACGATTTTCGCATCTTCTTCGTGCAAAATCGGCAGTTTGCGCGGAAACATCACAGCGCGCGCGATGGAAGCGCACGCAACCAGAAGCGAAGTCCAACTGCGTGCACAGATGTAGCGCGCCTGCCAGTTTGGCGCAAAAGCCTCTTTAAATTGGCGCAGACCTTGGCCAGTATCAAGTCGACAAATCCGCACCAATGGCCGCATGTGGCGCAGCGCCCAATCCGCGCGGCCCACCGCAAAGGCGGTTTCGGGGGCTGCGGCCAGCGACAGGCGGGGCACGCCCAGTGCGGCGGCATCACGCAGCGCGGCTGCAATGATTGCATGCATCGCGCCGTCTGGCAGGTTGTTTTCCGAGCGCATCAAATCCAGCGCCCATTCCTTCGGGCTGGTGTGAAAACTAACAAAGCCAAGGATCACGCCGTCTACCTTCGCCACATAAACACGCTGGCCTTGAATATAGCTTGCGCTAAACCGCCCCATGGAAAAACCACGCTCACCCCCATGCAGGCGCGCCCAGTTTTGCGCAATTTCTGCAAGCCGCGCCATGGGAAGCAAGTCTTGACCTAAATGGCCCACCACAACCCCCGCCGCATCTGCGCGGCGCAGTTTGCGGCGCAATGCGGCGCGGGCGGGTGTGCTTAAGTCAAAGGTCGAAGGCGATAGAACCGCCTCGCGCGCGATGCGAATTGCCCGCCACCCAAAAAGGCGCGCGCGCGCAGCAGTGCGCGATGAAACCTTGTACAGGGCAGGAATTCGTCCGGTTTCCTGAGCCGTGTTTTGGATCATCGTCAGTGGTTTGCCGCGCGAAAATGCCTTGCCCTGTCCAAAGGCGGGGTCAAGCAAACCCACCAAAACATGCCCGCGCGAGGCGACCATCCAGCCACAACCGCTGTCGTACAAAAACCGATGCTCCCCCTGCGCAAGCAGGCCAAATTCGACAGGTACGCGCGCAGTACTGGCCCAAGCACATTCTTGCATACCCCGCAGCAATTGCGGTTGCGGCGCTTGTACGCGCGCGCGCGGCCCGCGCATGGCAACGGCAGCCCCCAGCAGCGCAGGCAATACAAAATAGGCCAACCGCCAACATAGCACAGCCGCCAATAGCGGCGCCTCTGGTATCTGCGGCAGCAGCGCCAGCAGCGAAAGTTCAAACGCGCCAATACCACCCGGGGTTCCCGAAAGCAGGCCCGCGCCATAGGCGAGCAAAAACGCAGGCAGCAGAACGGCCAAGGGTAGGCCAAGTTCGGCTGGCAGCAGCACATACAGCGCGCAGGCCGCCGCCAGCATATCTACCGCGCAAAGAAGGGTCAGCGCAAAAATCGTGCGCAGATTGGGCCAGCGAAACGGGGTGGACGGAGCGATCACACTAAGCACAATGGCCAGTACCGCCGCGCCCAGCACAGCCCAAGCAACGCCCGCATATCCGCCCTTATCAAGAACCATCACCGCCACCGCTGTCACCACAGCCCAGCCCGCCAAAAACGACAGCGCCACCGCGACCGTGATGCGGGATGCCAGCCAAAGCGATTGATCTGGCAGCATTCGCCAGCGCAAAATTGCCCCTGTCACCACCCCAAGACCGATGGTCTGGCTGACCGCAATTGCGCTGATCCCTGCCGCCCGCGCGGCGCGCGCATCAACCCCTGTTTCAAAATGGCGATGCAACACAACGTCATATTGGCCCACGGCCCAAAAGGCCGCAGCTGTCAGCGCGAGCGCCGCCGCCCAAGCGGCGGGCGGCAAAAGCCTCACTGCGGCCCAAGAGGCGTTAAAGTCAACTTCAGCCAATCGCTGAGACAACAGGCCCACGAACAGCGCCGAAATTGTCAGCATGATAAGAAGGCGCAGCACCTGCCCATTTAGGGGTATGATGTGAGACAGTTTTTGGGGCGTTTGCGCAAAATCTGGCCCGCCTGCGGCAAAAACATCGTCCAAATCCGTCTCTGCCGCCAGCGCGCGCATTGCCGCCCGCTGCCCCTGCCCAAAACCAAAGCCCATAAGCGCCCTCGCTAACTTGAACTTTCAGATTAGCCCAGCAAGGCAAACAGCCCGTTAAGGTTTAAAATTTTAACGAAATCTCGCCCAACCAGTGCTGCCAGCAGTCCAAGGGATAAAATCCTCTTGACCCCGCGCGCGGGGCGGTGAAAACGGGTGCAGTCAGCAAAGGGGCGCTATGGGCACGGGTATTTTAACAGTGGATTTGGATGCGATCGCGGCCAATTGGCGCGCGCTGGATCGGGCATCTGCATCGGGCGTACAAACGGCGGCTGTGGTCAAGGCTGATGCCTACGGCCTTGGCGTGGCACGGGTGGCGCGCGCCTTGGCCGCCGCTGGCGCGCGGCGCTTTTTCGTGGCCACCGCCGAAGAGGGCGCAACGCTGCGCCAAAGCCTTGGGCCAGGCCCGCAAATCAACATACTTTCGGGCCATATGGCGGGTGATACCGACATGATAGGCGATCTTGACCTAACCCCGATCCTCAATTCGATTGACCAGATAACCCGCCATTTAGAGGGCCTGCCTGGAGCGGGTTTTGGCATTCAGCTCGATACCGGCATGAACCGCCTTGGCATGAAAGAGTTGGAATGGGAGGCGGTTGCCCCCTTTGTGCTGGACGCAGGACCTGAACTGATCATGTCGCATCTGGCCTGTGCGGACGAGCCTGACAATGCGATGAACCACGGCCAATTGATCTTGTTCCAAGCTATGACAGAAGGCACGGGCGTGCCGCGCAGTTTAGCGGCGACGGGGGGGATTTTGCTGGGGCCAAAGTATCACTTTGACCTGACGCGCCCGGGTGTGGGCCTGTATGGCGGCGCGCCTTTTTCGGGGGCTGCCCCCGTGGTGCGCCTGTCTTTACCCGTGATCCAAACGCATGAGGTAAATGCGGGCGAAACTGTGGGCTATGCGCAGGGGTGGATGGCCGATCTGCCAACCATCACAGCCACTGTTTCGGGCGGCTACGCCGATGGGCTTGTGCGCGTCTTGTCAAACAAGGCGACCCTTTGGGATGGTGATACCCCCTGCCCGCTTATTGGGCGCGTTTCGATGGATTTGATCACAGTAGACGTAACCCATTTGCCGCAAGTGCCTGATTATTTAGATATTATCGGACCTTATCAAGGTGTAGATCAATTGGCCGAAGTGGCCGGAACGATTGGCTATGAAATCCTAACCTCGCTTGGGCCGCGCTATCGGCGGCATTACCGCAAGGAAGAGGCGTAAGCCATGACGCAGGTGATGGCCCCCATTACTGCTGCACTCGCCGCCCTTGGCCGCCCCGCTTTGGCAAGCCTTGCCGCACTGGGGCGCATTGCAATTTATGCCGCGCAAACGCTGGCCCATATGCTGCGCCCCCCGTTTTACGGGCGCGAATTTGCTAGCGCACTGCTGAATGTGGGCTGGCTGTCGCTGCCCGTGGTGGGGCTGACGGCGATTTTCACGGGCGGTGCGCTGGCCTTGCAAATCTATGCGGGCGGGCAGCGGTTTTCGGCCGAAGCGGTGGTGCCGCAGATTGTGGCCATCGGCATGGTGCGCGAACTTGGCCCCGTTTTGGTGGGGCTGATGATTGCGGCGCGGGTGACGTCCAGCATTGCCGCCGAAATTGCGACGATGAAGGTGACAGAACAATTGGACGCGCTTGTCACCCTATCGACCAACCCGATGAAATACCTGACAGTGCCGCGTGTGCTGGCAGGGTTTCTCTGCGTGCCGCTGCTGGTGGGCATTGGCGATATTATCGGCATTATGGGCGGGTTTTTGGTGGCCACGGGGCAATTGGGGTTTAACCCCGCAAGTTACATCAAAAACACGGTGGATTTCTTGGAAACGGCGGATGTGGTTTCCTCGCTGATCAAAGGCGCGGTGTTTGGGTTTATTGCGACGCTGATCGGCTGTTATTACGGCATGAATTCGGGTCGCGGTGCGCAGGGCGTGGGCGGGGCGACCAAGGGGGCGATGGCATCGGCATCGATCCTAATTTTGGCGGCAAACTTCATCCTAACCTCGGTGCTCTTCGGATCATGATCACCCTTTCAGGCGTTCACAAAACATTCGGGCCAAACGCGGTTTTGCGCGGGGTTGATCTGACCATTGCGCGCGGCACGTCGATGGTTGTCATCGGCGGGTCGGGCACGGGAAAATCGGTGCTGCTCAAATCAATTCTTGGGCTGGTTGCGCCAGATAAGGGCCTGATTTCGCTGGACGGGCAAGATGTGCGCAAGGCCGAGCGTGAGGCGTTTTTGGCCCGCTTTGGCATGCTGTTCCAAGGCGGCGCGCTGTTTGACAGCCTGAAAGTGTGGGAAAATGTGGCCTTCCGCCTGATACGCGGCCCACTTGCCCGCCCCAAGGATCAGGCGCGCGAGATTGCCATTGAAAAGCTGCGCCGCGTGGGGTTGAAGCCATCAGTCGCCGACCTTGTTCCTGCCGAACTATCAGGCGGGATGCAAAAGCGCGTGGGACTTGCCCGCGCCATTGCGGCGGAACCTGAGATTATCTTCTTTGACGAGCCGACAACGGGGCTTGATCCCATTATGTCGGGCGTAATCAACGCGCTGATCCGCGAGATTGTGGTGGAAATGGGGGCCACGGCCATGACCATTACACATGATATGTCATCAGTGCGCGCGATCGCCGATAATGTCGCCATGCTGCACGGCGGCGTTATTCAATGGACGGGGCCAGTGGCTGACATGGACGCGGCAACTGACCCCTATTTGCAGCAATTCATCCACGGGCGCAGCGATGGGCCGATTGAAAGCGTGCGCTAAGAGAAAAATATTCTAAATTCGGAAACAGTCGAACTTATCCACAGTTAAATTAACTCTAAGAAGCTGGTTTTATTTGCACTTTTGCAACAAATTTGTATTGCTTTATCATGGTTGTGTCGCGGGTGTAGGGAAGCGCTGTGCAGTTGCAAAAGTGGTTTGGAATGCTGCATCAGTTTTTGATGCCTGTTTCGCAGTGGGCGGTCATTGGCCTGACAGTTGGTCTGATTGCGGCAAGTTTGGGCGCGGTCTTTGGGCTTTGGCCATGGCTGAGCTTTGTAGCCAGTGTTAATGGCGCCGCGCCGCAAGACATCGGACACTATGTGCAAATTGGCGCGGCGGTCTTTGGCCTGATTTTGCTGATTTACCTGCCGGCCAATGCCCGCATGGCGGCGCTGGAACGCAGCCATCGCAGTTTTAATATCGGGATGGATGATGTCACCCGCGCCTATGTCGCAGCCCATGCCGCTGATCGCGCCAGTGTGTTTACTCTGTCGGGTGAATTTGAAAATATGCGTTCGAAAATGGAGCATATGCGCGCTCACCCAGATTTGCGCAATTTGGAACCCGAATTGCTGCAACTTGCAGCGCAGATGAGCCTGCAGACCCGCGAAATCGCCCTGACCTATGCACAGGACAAAGTGGATCGGGCCAAACAGTTTTTACAAGCCCGCCAGCAAGACATAGATCTGATGTCAGATCGAATCACACAGGCGCATAAAATATGCGAAGAATTGCGGTTGTGGGCTGCCGATATTGATGTGGAAGATCGCGCGATCAAAAAGCAGATGAAAGCGCTGGATGAAAAACTGCGTATCGTTCTGCCAAAGTTGGGCTATGATTTCGATTTCGATGACCCGCGTCTTAGCGCACAAGTCGATAATGTGATCAGCCTTACCAAAGCGGCTAACTAGCACGCGCAGCGAGCCAGCGCTTGACGCAGCCAGTTATCGGCGCAACATGGGCCAATGCGCGCCATCCTTATCGCCCTTTTTGTGCTTTTACCCATCGCATGGGCCGCTCCCCTAATGCGGGCCGCGATATTGCCTATTTTTGGGATGCAGGAAATATCTATCCTATCGGGGCTGGCGGAACTTTGGCGGTCAGATATTTGGCTGGCGGCAGTCGTCACCCTATTTGCCATAATTGCCCCCTATGCCAAGCTGCTGGCGATGCTGGCGCAGACCTATGGCCGGCTGCCCGCGCGCGCTGCCCCTGTCCTGCAACTGGCCAGCAAACTGGCGATGGCCGATATTTTCCTAATTGCCCTTTATATCGTGATCGCCAAAGGCGCGGGGCATGTGACGGTACAGGCGGCATGGGGGCTGTATCTGTTCACCGCCTGCGTTCTGGCATCGCTGGCGCTGTCTCTTTGGAAACCCAAGGCTTGATGCGCGGCCTGAAAAAGGGCATGAGCAGCGCATGAGCAAATCCAGCCCCAATTTCACCTGCACGGTCTGCGGCGCGGCGCATCGCAAATGGATTGGCAAATGCGAAGGCTGCGGCGCGTGGAATACGCTGGTTGAAGAAGCCCCGCTTTCGGCAGGGCCAAAGGCGCTGGGCGGCAAGGGGCGGGCTATTCATTTAACCGACTTGGCGACGCAAGCCGATGCGCCGCCGCGCGTGTCTTCTGGCATTGCCGAACTTGACCGTGTTTTGGGCGGCGGCCTTGTGCCCGCATCGGCCATTTTGGTGGGCGGTGATCCGGGCATTGGCAAATCTACACTGCTGTTGCAAGCGGCTGCCAGTTTTGCGCGCCAAGGCGTGAAAGCGATGTATATTTCTGGCGAAGAGGCCGCCGCGCAGGTGCAAATGCGCGCGCAGCGCCTTGGCCTGACTGCCGCGCCTGTGGCGCTGGGCGCAGAAACTAATCTGCGCGACATTTTGACCACCTTGGATGCCGAACGCCCTCAGCTTGCCATTATCGATTCCATTCAAACCCTGTGGCTGGATACGGTTGATTCTGCGCCGGGGTCAGTCTCGCAAGTGCGCGCGGCTGCGCATGAACTCGTCACCTTTGCCAAGCGGCGCGGGGTTGCGATTGTGCTGGTGGGCCATGTCACCAA
>CAXNJD010000048.1:0-7038 GCA_964202545.1 Cypionkella sp. | reverse complement strand
CTTTCGGTTGCCGAGGAATGGGATGGCGCATTGGGCCGCTTTACCCTGACCTTTACCCAAGACAATCCGCCCACTCCAAACCAGCCGCACAAAGACCCAAAGGTTATTCCAATTTCTATTGGCCTTTTGGGGCCAAACGGGGACGAGGTAGTGCCAACCCAAGTGCTGGAAATGACCAAACCCAGTCAGTCTTTCCATTTTGACGGGCTGGGCGCGCGGCCCATTCCATCACTTTTGCGCGGGTTTTCGGCCCCTGTGGTGATGCATCACACTGTAGACGCCGCGCGCCATGCGTTTTTGCTGGCCCATGATACCGATGCCTTCAACCGCTGGGAATCGGCCCGCGCGCTGGGCTATGCCAGTATGATGGGCACGATCACCAGCGGCGCGGCCCCGCTGGCGGGGCTATTGGATGGGCTGGCGGGCATAGTGCGTGACGGCGGGCTTGACCCTGCTTTTCGCGCGCTATGCCTGAAATTGCCGTCCGAAGATGACATGGCGGGCCATTTGCACGCTGCTGGCTTAACCCCAGACCCCGATGCGATATTTGCCGCCCGAACGGCGCTGCATACCGCCATGGCACAGCGCCTTGCAGGTGATCTGCCGCAGCTTTTGGCTGACCATGCCCCCACGGGGGCCTTTTCGCCCAGTGCCGCAGACGCAGGGCGGCGCGCGCTGCACGGCGCGCTGCTGGCGCTGTCGGCGCGGCTGGATGGTGGGGCAGGGGCCACGGCTGCCTATGCGATTGCCAGCAACATGACTGATAGTATTGCAGCCCTTGCAGCCCTGTTGAATGTGGGCGCGGGCGATGCGGCGCTGGCGCAGTTTTATGACCAGTGGCGCGGCGAGCGGCTTGTGCTAGATAAATGGTTCACGCTGCAAATTGCTCTGTCGCACCCTGATACCACCGCTGCGCTGACCCAAAGCCTAACGCAGCATCCTGATTTTGATATGAAAAACCCCAACCGCTTTCGCAGTGTGATCGGCGGGCTAACGGCCAACCACGCGGGCTTTCATCACGCATCTGGCGCGGGATATGACGTGCTGGCCGATTGGCTGATTAAATTAGACGCAGTCAACCCGCAAACTGCCGCCCGCATGTCCACCGCGTTCGAGGCATGGCCGCGCTATGACGCTGGGCGGCGCGCCCTTGCCTGCGCGGCGCTAGACCGCATCTTGGCCACCAAGGGCTTGTCGCGCAACCTATCGGAAATGGGGCAGCGCATCAGGGCGGCTGGATAGGTTTGCAGCAAACACCCCTGCAATTGCGGCGCAACTGTGGCCGCAAGGGCACGGGCCGTGTGCACATTTCAACCTAAGGGTGAAAATTGCCCAGATGCGGTTCGTGTGGCTATGATTCATAATTGAAAATCAAACACTTATGCTGTGCGGCCCTTAAGCGGCGAGTATGGTTAATTTTCCCCCTTTTCGCACCACTTTTGTCGCAACCTTGCCGCAATTGCCCCGCAGCTTTGCACCCATGGGATGCTGCCAAGCTGGCCCAAAGAATAGGGGAATAGGTTATGAAAAAAGAACGTCGTTGGTTGAAATCGGCCCTGCTGGCTGCTGCGCGCGAAGAGGTATTTTTGCCTTGGGCCATGCGCCGCGCAGGTAAATGTGAAACTGCGCTGCCCAATACAATGCGCAAAACTCCGCAAACGCCAGCGGCTTTTCCCTTTGCCATAGCCGCCCGCTAGCCCTCTTGCCCCGCCCGCGCCCCCCCTGATAAAGAGAGGGCAGAAATAACGGGGGCTAACATGCTGGATTTGACCTATACTGCGCCAAAACCCAAGGTGATTGCGGGGGTAAAGCAGGATTGGGAATTGGTGATTGGCATGGAAATTCATGCCCAAGTCGCCAGCCAAGCCAAGCTGTTTTCTGGGGCATCTACGGGCGTGGGGGCGGAACCGAATGCGCATGTGTCCTTTGTGGATGCGGCCATGCCAGGGATGCTGCCCGTCGTCAACGAATTTTGCATCGAGCAAGCCGTGCGCACGGGGTTGGGTCTGAAGGCGCAGATCAACCTGACTTCGGCCTTTGATCGCAAGAATTATTTCTACCCCGATCTGCCGCAGGGCTATCAGATTAGCCAATTGTATCACCCCATCGTGGGGATGGGCGAGGTGCTGGTAGATATGGGCGGCGGCGTGGCGCGTCTGGTGCGGATTGAGCGGATTCATCTGGAACAAGACGCGGGTAAATCGATTCACGATATGGATCCGACCATGTCTTTTGTTGATTTCAACCGCACGGGCGTGGCATTGATGGAAATTGTGTCCCGCCCCGATATTCGCGGCCCAGAAGAGGCTGCGGCCTATGTCACCAAACTGCGGCAAATTCTGCGGTATTTGGGCACCTGCGATGGCAATATGCAAAATGGCAACCTGCGTGCAGATGTGAACGTATCGGTCTGCCCCATTGGCCAGTATGAAAAATATCAGGCTACCCAAGACTTTAGCCATTTGGGCACACGCTGCGAGATTAAGAACATGAACTCGATGCGGTTCATCCAATTGGCGATTGACTATGAGGCGCGCCGCCAAATTGCGATATTGGAAGACGGCGGGACAGTTGTGCAAGAAACCCGCCTGTATGATCCTGACAAGAATGAGACGCGCTCAATGCGCAGCAAGGAAGAGGCGCATGATTACCGCTATTTTCCTGACCCTGATCTGCTGCCACTAGAAATAGATCAGGCATGGGTTGATGATATCGCAGCGTCCATGCCCGAATTGCCCGATGCCAAAAAGGCCCGCTTTATGGGCGATTTTGGGCTGACGGATTATGACGCAAATGTGCTGACCGCAGATCTGGAACAGGCCCGTTATTTCGAGGCTGTGGCCGCAGGGCGCGACGGTAAACTTGCCGCGAACTGGGTGATCAACGAATTGTTCGGCCGTCTGAACAAGGCGGGTCGTACCATCGAATCCAGCCCCATGTCGGCGGGCCAATTGGGCGGTTTGATCGACCTGTTGGGTCAGGGCGAGATCACCAGCAAAATGGCCAAAGACCTGTTTGAAATTTTGTGGACGGAAGGCGGCGATGCCGCCGAGGTTGCCGCCGCGCGGGGCATGAAGGCCGTGACGGATACCGGCGCAATCGAAGCGGCGCTGGATGCCCTTATCGCGGCCAACCCCGAACAGGTGGAAAAGGCCAAGCAAAACGCAAAGCTGGCGGGATGGTTCACGGGGCAGGTTCTAAAGGCAACAGGTGGCACGGCCAACCCTGCGGTGGTGGGGCAGATGGTGGCGGCGAAACTGGGGCTATGACCGCGACGCTGTACTATTCGCGCAACCCCAATCCGCGCCTCTGCGTGGCGGTGGCGCGGTATTTGGATGCGCCCGTCACCCTAGAATGGGCCGCGCCGTTTGACCCCGCGCAATCGGCCAAGTTTCGCCCACTGAACCCTGCATTACGTATTCCGATTTTGGTCGAGGCTGGCCGCGCCCCCTGTGGGAGACGGACGCGATCACCGCCCGTTTGTGCCAGATCACGGGCAGCGATTTTTGGCGGATGGGGGCGGATATGCCCGATATGATCCGCTGGATATCTTGGGCGCATAACTACTTTGTCCGCGCCTGCGATATGGTGGCCTTTGAATATGGCACCAAGCAGCGCTATGGCATTGGCCCTGTCGATCCCGCCGCCGTGGCGCAGGGGCTGGCAGATTTTGCACCCCATGCCGCCCATCTGAACGACCATCTGGCGAGGTGCGATTTTCTGCTAGATAGCGGGCTGTCCTATGCCGATTTTCGCATGGCCACCTTCCTGCCTTTTAACGATGTGGCAGGTCTGCCGATCACTGATTACCCGCACATTGCCGCTTGGTGCGCACGGCTGGATGCGATTCCCGCATGGCAGAGCCCGTTTGCAGGGCTGAATGCGCCGCAACTCCCGCCCCTGGCGCACAAGCCCTAGTGGCCCCGCGCTAGCGCACCCCAATCGGTATGATGACCGTTTCCAAGGCGTGCAAAATCATAGAACTTTAGCGTTTTTCTTTGAAAATTTTACAGATTTTGATAGAATTTTAGGCAATGGGATTTAGGGGTGTGTGATGCTGAGTTTGAATTACGAATACCGCGTCATTCCCGCGCCGCGCCGTGCGGCCCGCGCACGCGGAACGAGCAGCGAAGAACGCTTTGCCCAATCACTGGCCAGCGTGATGAATGATATGGGGCGTGAGGGCTGGGAATATGTCCGCGCCGATACCCTGCCCTTGGACGAACGTGCGGGCCTGACGGGCGGCACAAAAACCAGCTATCTAAACATGCTGGTGTTTCGCCGTGTGATCGTGCGCGGCGCGCATATGCTGGATGCCAGCGAAGACCAAGATCAAGTGTCACGCATGGTGTTTGACGCGCCTGTACCATTGCGCCCGCTGGCTGCGGCAGAATAGCTACAGCGCGCGCGGCAAGGCCTGCGCCAGCAGGTCTAAATCTGTCTCTGTGCCATGGCTGATGCGCAAATTGCGGTCTTGGGGAGCGGCACCAGGCATGCGAACAAAAATGCCGCTTTGCGCCAGATGTGCCAGAACGCGGCGCGTATAATCACCATCCCGCCCCAAATCAACGCAAGTGAAATTGGTGGCCGAGGGCAGGGCGCGCAGCCCATAATCGCCCGCAATCTGGGCAATACGCGCCCGCGCGGCCACGCTGCCTGCCAGAACATGCGCCAAATGCGCAGTATCCCCCAGCGCGGCCAGCCCCCCCGCTTGCACAATGCGCCCCAGCCCGAAATGGTTGCGCACGCGGTCAAAGGCGCGGGCCAAATCGGGGGCGCAAATCCCATAGCCAAGGCGAATACCCGCCAGTCCATAGGCCTTGGAAAAACTGCGAAAACGGATCAGGCGCGGGTCATCTGGCGCGATGTCGGGGGCGGTGCCAGTAGGGGCAAATTCGATATAGGCCTCGTCCAAAATCAGCAAGGTTTGCGGCGGCAGCGAATCCAACATCGCGCGGATCGTATCAGCGCTGTGGTGGCTGCCGATCGGGTTGTCAGGGTTGGCGATATAGACCAGCTTTGCGCCCACACGGTGCGCTAAACCCACCAGCGCCTGCGGATCGCTGGCATCCGCCGCATAGGGCGCAAAGTGCAAAATGCCACCAAAACCTGTGACATGATAATTGAACGTAGGATATGTCCCGCGCGAAGTGACAACGTTGTCACCCGCCGCCACACATAGCCGCACGATCAGTCCCAGCAACCCGTCGACCCCTTCGCCCAGCACGATATGCGCGGGCGCGCAGCCATGCTTGGCGGCAAGCGCGGCCTGCAGTTCGTGGTTTTCAGGATCGCCATCCATCCACGCATCGCTTGCCGCCTGCGCCATTGCGCGCGTGGCAAGGGGTGACGGGCCAAAACGCTGTTCATTTGCGCCAAGGCGCACCGCAAAGGTGCGGCCCATTTGGCGTTCAATCGTCTCTGGCCCGACAAAAGGTGACGTGGCGGGTAGGGCGGCTGCCAAATCCGTCAGGGGCCAGTGGGCAGGACGTAGATAGGGGGGCTTGTCACGCATAACGGCAGAATGCCGATTTTGCGGTATCATGCAAGCAGCCCTGCGTAGTGTTGACTTTGGGACGCGTCGCCATATCTTTCCATTGGAAATATTTCAGGGGGCTAAGATGGCAGAACTTGCATTGATCACTGGTGCATCATCAGGGATTGGGCGCGAATTTGCCCGCATTCATGCCGCGCGCGGGGGTGATGTAATACTGACGGCACGCCGCGGTGATGCACTGGCCGCGCTGAAGAATGAGTTGGAAGCCGCCTATGGCATTTCTGCCCATGTGATCGCGCTGGATTTGGGCGCGCAAGGCGGCGCAGATGCGCTGATTTCCGCAGTGCAGAAACTGGGCCTTGCCCCCCATATCCTGATAAATAACGCAGGCTTTGGTGGGGCTGGCTGGCATATCAACCGCGACATTGCCACCGAACGCGCAATGATTGATCTGAACATTACCGCTCTTGTTACCTTAACCCACCATTTTGCGGGCCAAATGGCAACCAAGGGCGGCGGTCGGATTTTGAACGTGGGATCGACGGCGGGTTTTTTGAACGGTCCCTATCAGGCGGTGTATTTTGCCACCAAAAACTTTGTCAATTCCTATAGCCAAGCCTTGGATATTGAACTGCGCGCCAAGGGCGTCAGTGTGACTGTTTTGGCCCCTGGTTATGTGGAAACCGAATTTGCAGCAGTGGCCGATTTGACCGATGCCAAGATGGTCAAGGCAGGCGGGGCAACCGCCCATTCGGCTGCGCTGGCGGGATATAACGCCATGATGTCTGGCCGCGCGGTGAAGATATCCGACCCAAAGCTGGGCTTTATGATCAACTGGGTTTTTCCGTGGATTCCGCGCCGTGTGCTGGCGAAAATGGTTGGCCAAACGCAGATGCCCTAAAGCATCTAGCCCTGCGCTGAATTCTGGTCTATTCTGCAGTCAGACCTTGGAGCAACCAAGGCAAGGCAGACGATCAGACAGGCGGATATCCCATGACGGAAATGGTTTATGGCGCAATGCCAATGCCCGTAGGCGAGCCGATTTTGCCGCGTTGGTGGCGGTCGGTCGATAAAGTCTCGCTTATGGCGGTGTTCGCGCTGTTTGGTATTGGTGTTTTGCTGGGCTTTGCCGCATCGGTTCCCTTGGCTGAACGCAATAATGTGCCGCCCTATACCTATGTCACGCGCCAACTGATCCTTGGCGGATTTGGTATGGCGGTGATGGTGGCTGTGTCTATGATCAGCCCTGCAGCAGTGCGGCGGATTGGGGTTTTGGGCTTTGCGATATCGTTTGTTGCGCTAATGCTGCTGCCATTTGTTGGCACAGATCTGGGCAAAGGCGCAGTGCGCTGGATAAATTTTGGCTTTACCACAGTGCAGCCATCCGAATTTTTAAAGCCAGGCTTTATCATTTTGGCAGGTTGGTTGATTGCCGCAAGCCAAGATTTGAACGGCCCTTCTGGCAAGCTGGCCTCGCTGGCTGTGGCCTTTGTCATCGCCACGTTGCTGGCCTTTCAGCCTGATTTCGGCCAAGCGGCCCT
>CAXNJD010000047.1:0-7062 GCA_964202545.1 Cypionkella sp. | reverse complement strand
GGTTGACTTGGTGGCAAATCCCCGTTCCGGGCGGCACCACGCGGAAATTGTTAAACGCGTTTTGGCCCCATTTCAGGAAAACATACCGCTCCATATTGCGTTCATATTCGCGGTCAACGTTGGCCTGAAATGCGCGCGGTGTACCAAATTCGTCGATCATCACCGAATGGTCGATCACCAAATCCACAGGCGCAAGCGGGTTGATCGCCTGCGCGTTGCCGCCCAAACCCTTGATGCCATCGCGCATCGCGGCCAAATCCACAACGGCAGGCACGCCTGTGAAATCTTGCATCAAAACGCGGGCAGGGCGGTAGGCAATCTCACGCGGATTTTTGCCCGACATCTTGCCCCAATCAGAAAAGGCGCGAATGTCATCGACCGTGACCGTTTTGCCATCTTCAAAACGCAGCATGTTTTCCAATACCACCTTCAACGCGGCAGGAAGGCGGGCGAAATCACCAAGGCCTGCGGCCTGCGCGGCAGGGATCGAATAATAGGCGACGCTTTTGCCGCCCGCAGTCAGGGTCTGGCGTGTTTTGCTGCTGTCATGTCCAACTGTGACGGTCATTTTCTTCTCCGATTAGGGGATGATCGCGGATTTGAGTTTATTGTATGCAATTGTATGCCGAAAATCCAGAGCGTTTTGCAGAAAATCTGAGAGAGCGCTAGAAAAGCTGCACCATCACGCCCGCCTCGCAAAACCTTGATTGGCTAATGCACAGGTTTGGGGGTAAATATGCCGCAAAGATAGGTGATAGATATGACACAATTTAAACACTTTGCATTGGCTTTGGGAATGGGTCTGATGGCCTTCCCCGCACTGGCGCAGCAAACTTCGACCCAAGGGGTTTTGGTAGAATTATTCACCTCGCAGGGGTGTTCGTCTTGTCCGCCTGCAGATGCGCTGTTGCAAGAATTGTCCCAGCAAGACGGCGTGATCGCGCTGGCCCTGCACGTGGATTATTGGGACTATATTGGCTGGAGCGATACCTTCGCCCAAGAAAAATTCACCAAACGCCAGCGCCGCTATGCCGCCGCGCGCAATGATAACATGATCTACACCCCGCAGATGATTGTGGCAGGGGACGCCCGCGTAAAAGGCCATGACGCCGCAGAAGCAGGGGCAGAAATTGCCGCCGCCAGCGCGTTGGTTGATTTGCAAGTGGTGCGCAGCGGCGATGAAGTGGTGATCACTGCCACGCCGCGCGGCGCGCTCTCGGGCGATTTTGTGGTGGATTTGGTGCGCTATCGGCCCCAATCGACTGTGCGGATAGAGCGTGGCGAAAATCAGGGCCGCGAAATTTCCTATCACAATATCGTCACGAATTGGGAAAATCTGGGCCAATGGTCGGGCAAAGCGGCGCTGAATATCCGCGCCCGCGCCGCGGGCGATGCGCCTGTCGTGGTGGTCATTCAGCGCAAAGGTCCTGCCGAAGTGGTTGCAAGTGCAGTTCTGCAATAACCCGTTAGCGCCAGCGCCGATGCACCCAAAACCACTGGTCCATATGCGCGCGCACTTGCACCTCTAGGCTGTCATTCAGCGTTTGGGTCATGATCTCTGGGGTGGAATGGGGAATTGGCGGTTCGATCAGCAGATGAAAGCTGATACCGTCAGGCTGACGAATGCCGTAGACGGGGATCAAAAGGCAGTTGTATTTCAACGCCATTTCGGCCGCCGAAAGGGCGGTTTTGGCGCGGTGGCCGAAAAATGTAAGATCTGCGCCATGGCCGATGCGCTGATCGTTGAGCAGCCCCATCAATCCGCCGCCGCGCAGATGGCGCACCATATCGCCCACACCCTTGCGACCGCGCGGAAAAATCGGCGCGCCAATCGCGGTGATGGTGGCGCGGTAATGCGCATCAAAATACGGGTTTCGAAACGGCAAATACAGCGCGCCCACGGCATGGCCCTGCGCCGACAGCACGGCGCGCGGCACATCGTAGTTTCCAAAATGGCCCGAAACCAGTATCACCCCTTGCCCGTTTGCACGCGCCTGCAAAATCGCCTCAAGGCCCGCACCGCGAATGGGGGAATTTGCTACATGGGCTTTAAATTCGGCCCCCGAATACACCTCCATCAAGGTCCGCCCCGCCATATTGACCACGCGGGACTTTAGGCGCGCCACCTCGGCTTTTGGCAAATCAGGCACAATTAGGGCGAGGTTATCTTCCACCCGTTTGCCATAGCCCGCAAGTGGCGACACGATAAGTTCCACAAAGGCTCCCATTGCGCGCACGCGCAGGCGATAGGGCACCAACAACAAAATAAAAATCGCGCCGCGCAATGCAATATTTTGCGCAAAATCAAGGATTTGTTTGGTTTGAGACATTGGGAATTAAACCGATTTTCGGGCACGATCGCCCGCCCAAACATAAAGCCCCGCGCCTATGATAACAAGCGCGCCGATGATCGTCGGGCCATCGGGCGGGGCATTATACAGCAGGGTTGACCATATACTTGCAAAGACAATCCCAAGGTATCCAAACGGCGCAAGCAGCCCTGCCTCGCTGCGCGAAAAGGCCATGATAACGGCCGCTTGGCTGGCTGTGCCAAGCAGCCCCAGCAGGATATAACGCCATAAATCGTCCATCGGCAGGGGCTGCCAGACAAAGGGCAACGCCGCCGTCAGCATCAAAGTGCCAAACCATGCCGCGTAAAACAACGATGTCCAAGCAGGCTCGTTTTGCCCCAAAAGCCGCGTCATCAGCGCATTGCCCGCAAAGCACACCGCGCAGCCCAGCGGCAGCAGGGCGGCAGGAGTAAACACGCCAAATCCTGGCCGTAGAATAATCAAAGCGCCGATCATCGAAACGACAACAGCAATGATGCGCGCAGCCGTCAACCTTTCGCCCAAAAACAGCGCAGCCCCAAGGGTAATCAAAACGGGGTTCGTATCGGCCAGTGCAGTTGCTTCGGCAAGGCCGATATGGGTCAGCGATGCAAAGAAAAACCCTGTTGCCCCAACTTGAAAGACCGCGCGAACAAAATGGCCCCACGGGTGCGCGGTGCGCAGCGGCATCGGATAGGGGCTGCGCGGCGCCAGGCGCGGGGCCAAGATGGCGGTAATCACGACTGCTTGGATCACATAGCGCAGCCAGACCACTTGCAGCGCGGGGGTCTGTGCGACCAAATCTTTGGCCAAAGCATCCATGCAGGAAAACAGAAAAACACCCACAATGAATAGGGCAATTCCGCTGCCAGCAAAGGCTTTAGCAGGGGGCGAGACTTGGTCGTTTTCGGGCAAGGCGGCGGTCATCCACACTCCAAACTGCACCCTGCCGATAGCTAGGACACCGCCCGCACCCTAATCTTGGAGCGCAACCTGCGCAAGGCCGCCCACCTTGAAGACACCCCAGCGCAAGGGCGCTACTCGTCTTCTTCTTCTTGAATCAGGGCCAATTCGCCCCCCGCTTCCAATTCGCGAATGGCGTTGACCACGGCATTCATCGCCTCTTCTGCGTCTTTTTCCTTAACGCGCCCGCGCGCAGCCATGTCTTCGCGGATGCCTTGGGCCATGCGCTGCGACATATTCGATAGGAAAAATTCCACCCCATCGGCGAGTTCGGGTTTGGCCGCTGCGGCGGACAGCGCGGTAACAAGAATGGGCTGTTCGACAATGCGGATAACCTTTGGAATATCGCGGGCATTCACGCGGCGCGGGATGTGAACAAAAGTGAAAATCGCGCGGCGCACTTCTTCGGCAAAACTGGCATCGGCAGCCTCTAGCCCTTTCATCACATCTTCGCGCGTGGCGGCGGCGGCCACGTTCAAGATTGCGCCAATACGCTGCACAGGGCCAGTATCGAACGCACGGGCGGGTTCGGCATCCAACTGCGCCACCAGCGCCGCCCCAATGCGCCGCACTGTTTCAGGGTCGATTTTGTTGGTTTGGCTGACGGCATAGGCGGTGCGCTGCGCGCGCGGCCCCGGCATTTTGCCCAGTAATTCGGCAGCCTTTGGCACGGGCAGTTTCGATAAAATAACCGCCCCCACTTCGATGCTTTCATTCAGCACCAAAGGCAGGATTTTCCCCGTATCTTGATTGATCAGCCGATCCCACGGATCTGCATGCGATGCTTTGCCCGCAATCCGCCGCAGTCGGGTGACCGCGTTTTGCCCCAAATGCCCATCCATCGCGGCAAGCGCGCCTTCCAATCCGCCGGGAAAGGCTAGGCCAACTTGTTCCAATTCATTTAGAAATTCTTCCACCACTTCGGCCAGCGTATTGCGATCAATCAGCCGCAACTGGCTCATCGCTTGGGTCAAATCGGCCTGCATTTTGTCAGGCAGGCTTTGCAGCGGAATGCTGCTGCCTTCGGAAATCAAAAATCGCACAATCACGGCCGCCTTTTGTGCGCGCGTCAGCGTGCGCGGGGCCATAGAAATGGGCGCAGGCGCAAACCGCTGTGCAGGTTCAATTGCCCCCAAAAACTGCCCAAAATCCTGATCTGTCATGCGATTCCCCTTTGCTTGGGGACACAATCGCATAGCGCGGTTAACGCCGCCCTAAGCGGAGCGATTTACGGCCCAAAAACGCGGGCAAAAATCGTATCAACATGCTTTGTGTGATAGCCAATATCGAACTTTTCTTCAATTTCTGCGGGGGTTAGCGCGGCGGTTACCTCTGGGTCGGCCAACAGCTCGGTTTGAAAATCTGCGCCCGCCTCCCAGACCTTCATCGCGTTGCGCTGCACAAGGCGGTAGCTGTCTTCGCGTGAAACGCCCGCCTGCGTTAGCGCCAGCAGCACGCGCTGGCTCATCACAAGGCCGCGAAATTTGTTCATGTTTTTCAGCATGTTATCGGGGTAAATGACCAGCTTTTCCAAAAGCCCACCCAGACGGTGCAGCGCGAAATCCAGCGTGATGGTGGTATCTGGCCCAATCGCCCGCTCGACAGATGAATGCGAGATATCGCGCTCGTGCCACAGGGCCACATTCTCCATCGCAGGGGTTACGGACATACGTACAAGGCGCGCCAGCCCCGTTAAATTTTCTGACAATATGGGATTGCGTTTGTGCGGCATCGCCGACGATCCCTTTTGCCCGGGCGAGAAGAATTCTTCGGCTTCCAAAACCTCGGTGCGCTGCATGTGGCGGATTTCGACGGCGATGTTTTCGATGCTGCTGGCAATGACCCCCAGCACCGCAAAATACATCGCATGGCGGTCACGCGGGATGACTTGGGTGGAAATAGGCTCGGGCGTCAGCCCCAGCATTTTGCAGACATGTTCTTCGACCGAGGGGTCAATATTGGCAAAGGTGCCCACTGCGCCAGAAATGGCCCCCGTGGCAATTTCCGCTCGCGCCAGTTCCAACCGCGACCGCCCCCGCGCCATTTCTGCATAGAACCGCGCAAAGGTCAGGCCCATTGTGGTGGGCTCTGCGTGGATACCGTGCGAACGGCCAATGCGGATCGTGTCTTTATGTTCAAACGCACGGGTCTTCAGCGCGGCCAGAACCCTGTCCATTCCAATCAGCAACAAATCAGTTGCCCGCACCAATTGAACATTCAGCGTGGTGTCCAACACATCTGAACTGGTCATGCCCTGATGCACAAACCGCGCATCATCTGCGCCAATATGTTCGGCCAAATGGGTTAGAAACGCGATGACATCATGCTTAGTCACGGCCTCAATCTCATCAATGCGGGCCACATCAAACACCACATCTTTTGCCCGCCACACAGCGGCGGCATTTTCCTGTGGTATAACGCCAAGGGCCGCCTGCGCATCGCAGGCATGGGCCTCAATCTCGTACCAAATTTTAAACTTGGTCTCGGGCGACCAGATGGCCACCATATCGGGGCGGGAATAACGTGGGATCATGGGGACCTCCTTTTGGCCCTGCCTTAGCGGTAAGGGTGGGCGTGTGCAAGCTATGGGTGCAAGCGGGTGGTTGACCTTTGCCGCGCGCGCCGCTAACCCGCCCGCATGGCACGCGCCCCCCTATTACAACTATCAAACATCTCGCTGACCTTCGGCGGCAATCCGCTGTTTGACGGGCTAGATTTGGCCGCCCAACATGGCGACCGCATCGCCCTTGTGGGCCGCAATGGCGCGGGCAAGTCGACCTTGATGAAGGTGATGGCAGGTCTGGTCGAGGCAGACGCGGGCATGCGTTCGATCCCCCCCGGCATCACCGTGGGCTATATGGAACAAGATCCCGATCTGTCGGGCTTTGAAACCCTTGGCGCCTTTGCCGAAAGCCGCCTATCGGATGAAGATTACTACAAAATCCCAATGCTGGCCGATGGGCTAAAATTCAACCCCGACACGCCCATCGCCACCGCATCAGGCGGGGAACGCCGACGCGCAGCCCTTGCCAAACTGATGGCAGAAGCGCCCGAATTGATGCTGCTGGACGAGCCGACCAACCATTTGGACATTCAAGCGATTGAATGGCTGGAAGAAGAGTTGTCCACCACCCGCGCGGCATTTGTGCTGATTTCGCACGACCGCGCGTTTTTGCGTAAACTTACCCGCCAAACCCTGTGGGTCGATCGCGGGATGGTGCGCCGCCGCGAATCTGGTTTTGACGGGTTTGAAGAATGGCGCGAAACCCTCTGGGCCGAAGAAGACGACGCCCGCCACAAGCTAGACCGCAAAATCAAGGCCGAGGCGAAGTGGGCCGTGGAAGGCATTTCTGCCCGCCGCAAACGCAATCAGGGGCGTGTGCGCGCGCTGGCAGAATTGCGGGCCGAACGCTCGTCCCAAATCCGCCGCCAAGGCACCGCGATGCTGGAACTGGAGGCAGGCCAGACATCGGGCAAAAAAGTGATTGAGGCGACAGACATTTCGCTGGCCTTTGGCGCAAAACCTATCGTGAAAAACTTTGACCTGCGCGTTCTGCGCGGCGACCGTGTGGCCTTTGTTGGCCCTAACGGCGTGGGCAAGACCAGCCTGCTAAAGTTGCTGCTGGGCCAACTCGCCCCCGATTCTGGCACCGTTACCCTTGGCACCAACCTTGACATCGCCGTGTTCGACCAAGCCCGCGCGCGGCTGGATGGCGAGGCCAGCCTTTGGGACAATCTGGTTGGTGATCCGCTGATGGCCGTCTCTGGC
>CAXNJD010000046.1:0-7101 GCA_964202545.1 Cypionkella sp. | reverse complement strand
ATTGCGCATTATGCTCGCGTCTGCGGCGCGGCAATTTGTACCGCATCGCGCGCGAAGAAGGCTGCAGTGCCGTGGTGCTGGGCCATCACCGTGATGACATGTTGGAAACCTTTTTCATGAACCTGTTTCACGGCGGCCGCCTTGCCACGATGCCGCCGAAACTGGTCAATGAGGAGGGCGATTTGTTTGTTTATCGCCCGCTTGCCTTTGTGTCCGAGGCCGACTGTCAGGCCTTTTCTGCCGCGATGGAATTTCCCATTATTCCGTGTGATCTATGCGGCAGCCAAGAGGGGCTTCAGCGCGTGCAGGTCAAAAAGATTCTGGATGAATGGGAGGCGCGCAGCCCCGGGCGGCGCGGCATTATGGCCCGCGCGCTGATGAATGTGCGCTCTTCGCATCTGGCCGACCCTGCCTTGTTCGATTTTATCGGCTTGGCGCTGGGCGGCGCAGATGGGGAAAAGTTTAAGGAAAATCAGCACCATCTGGGTCAGGCAGATTAACCACTCTGTTAGACCCTTTGCCTAACCTGTCCGTAACGGGGCGGTATCGCCCCCTAGTGCGGGAGAGTTTGGCGATGTTCAGCAGGTTGCGCAGCAAGATTTCGGGCATTGGATTTGCCGCCATAACGCTGATTCGCAGACCTGAATGGATGGTGTTTATTCCCGCGATCAGCCTTGCAGCCTTTTGGCTGGGCGGCGAAGTTAGCCTAATGGCCACAGCGCTGGGGCTGCCGCTTTTGTTTGGAATTTTGGGCGCTATGCGCGTGGGCCAAGATGCGGCCGATCGTCCCCGCAGTGCCCCACGCGAAGATCAGCTTGCCCTGCGCAACCATGTTGTTGAACGGCTGGATGAAATTCTGGCAGACCGCCCCTTTCACGGCAAAACCACGGCCTGCCTTGTGCTGCAATTTGATGGGTCAGATCAGTTGCTGCAACGCCACGGCCGCGCGGCTGAAAACAAAGTTCTGACGCGTTCTGCGGAACGCATTTGCGCCGCGCTGCGCGAGGGCGATGTGGTGGCACGGCTGGAAGGCGGCGGTTTTGCCGTGGCACTGGCCCCCGCAAGGCGGTTGGATTTAGAATCAGTTGTGCAACTGGCCGCGCGTTTGCAAGCCGCCATTGCTGCGCCCGTGGAAATTGATGCGGTGCGCCTTTATGTCACCTGTTCGGTCGGGATCTGTTTGGCAGATCGCGCGCCCCATGAAACAGGCACCGCCCTGCTAGAGGCGGCGCAAGTTGCCGCTGACGAGGCGCGCCGCAATGGGCCGGGGGCGCTGCGCGTGTTTGCCCCCGAAATGGCTCGCACCCGCGCCGACCATGATGCCCTGCGCCACGAGTTAGAGGCAGCGCTGGACGAGGGGCAAATCCGTGCCCATTTTCAACCGCAACTTTCCACCGATACAGGGGCCATCACGGGGTTCGAGGCGCTTGCGCGCTGGTATCACCCATCCAAAGGCCTACTTGGCCCTGCCGTATTTTTGCCCATGATCGAAGCGGCTGGCCTGTCCGAACGCTTGGGCGAAGTGATGCTGCAAAACGCCCTTGCAGCCCTTGTCCGCTGGGACAAATTGCTTCTGGATATCCCAACAGTTTCGGTCAACCTGTCGCCAGACGAACTGCGCAACCCGCGTCTTGCCGACAAAATCAAATGGGAACTTGACCGCTTTGATCTGAACCCAAATCGGTTGTGCGTCGAGGTGCTGGAAAATGTCGTCGCCACAACCGATAATGACGTTATTGTTGCTAATATCGCAGCCCTTTCCCGCCTTGGCTGCGGCATTGATTTGGACGATTTTGGCACGGGCCACGCCTCGATCACGTCGATACGGCGCTTTGCCATTCGCCGCCTGAAAATTGACCGCAGTTTTGTAACGCGCGTTGACGAAGACCGTGGCCAACAGCGCATGATTGCCGCGATCTTGTCGATGGCCGAACGGCTAGAGCTGACAACCATCGCCGAAGGTGTGGAAACTGCCGCCGAACACACAATGCTGGCACAACTGGGATGCAATGATGTGCAGGGCTTTGGGATCGCCCGCCCCATGCCAATTGAGGATACCAGCGGTTGGATCGCGGCGCAGCGGCGCAAAATCGGCAAACTACCGCGAATCCGACAAGAAATGCGCTAACGGGGCAATACATACAGGGAAAACCGCTTGACCTTTGCCGCCCCCTATCGTTGAACCACGGCAAAGTTTTAATCAATAAGGCGGCGTTCAAATGGACGATCAGAATAAGAACCTCATCCTTGCTACAGCGCTTAGCCTTGGGGTGATCCTTGTATGGTTTGTGGGCGGCCCGATGCTGTTTCCGCAATGGTTCCCCGACCCAAATGCACAGCAAAGCCAGTTGGCCGCGCCCGATGCCGCAGCCTTGGGTAATGCCGCGCCTGCTGCACCCGCAACTGCGCCAACTACACCCGCCGATACTGCCAGCGCGGCCGCATCCGACGCCCCGCGCATCCAAATCGATACGCCGAAACTTTCAGGCTCGATTTCCGCTTATGGCGGGCGGATTGATGATTTGTCGCTGAAAACCTACCGCGAAACCTTGGACATCGATTCGCCGCAAGTGAAACTGTTGTCCCCCGTGGGCGAAGGCACGCCCTATTACGCCGTGTTTGGTTGGGCCAATGGCGCGGGTCTAGATGCGGCCGATGTGCCCAGCGCCACCACCGTTTGGAACATCACGTCGGGCGGCACGCTGACACCTGAGACACCCGTTACTATGGAGTGGAAGAACACCAAGGGCCTGACCTTTACCCGTACCATCGCGGTTGACGCCGATTTTATGTTCAGCGTCACAGACGAGGTGAAAAACGCAGGCACCGCCGATGCCAATCTGTCGAAATACGGCATTGTCGCCCGCCATGGCTTGCCGACCGATATGGTCAATATCTATGTGGTGCACGAAGGGCTGATCCGCCGCACTGACGGCATTTACCACGAGGCCAATTATACCGATTTCGCAGATTTGCCGGTGAACGAGGCCGAGCAAGCCTTGGTCGAAACCTCGACCGCGGCTAAAGAGGGCTGGATCGGCTTTACCGACCATTACTGGATGACGACCTTGATACCGCAGCAGGGCGACGCCTTTACCGCCGCCAGCAAATTTCTGCCCAATTCCAACATCTATCAGGCCGAAGTGCGTATGCCCTTGGTCACCATTCCCTCGGGTCAAAGCACAAAATCTACAACGCAGCTTTTCGCTGGTGCCAAAGAATGGGCCACCATCCAGAAATACGAAAACACCCCTAGCATGTTGTCGCGCCTGTTTGGTGCCAAAGCAAACCCAGACCAACCCGTCATCGCAGGGTTCATCGATTCGATCGATTGGGGTTGGTTCTATTTCTTCACCAAACCCATTTTCGCCGTGCTGCACTGGTTGAACGGGCAAATTGGCAACATGGGCCTTGCCATTATTGGCCTGACCTTTGTTCTAAAAACACTGGTTTTGCCGCTGGCGTATAAATCCTATGTCTCGATGGCGCGGATGAAGGAATTGCAGCCCGAGATGGAGGCGCTGAAAGAGCGTTTTGGCGAAGACCGCGCTGGCATGCAAAAAGAAATGATGAACCTGTACAAAACCAAAAAGGTAAACCCTGCCGCGGGCTGCCTGCCGATTTTGATACAGATCCCCATTTTCTTTGCCCTGTATAAGGTGATTTTTGTCACCATCGAACTGCGCCACGCGCCGTTCTTTGGCTGGCTGACAGACCTGTCCGCGCCTGATACATCCAGCCTGTTCAACCTTTTCGGCCTGTTACCATGGAGCGCGCCCGAACAAGGATCTATCCTTGCGCTGATTTTCATTGGCATTCTGCCCATCTTGCTGGGCGTGTCGATGTGGATGCAGCAAAAGCTGAACCCAGCCCCGACGGACGCGGTGCAGCAGCAGGTCTTTGCGTGGATGCCGTGGATTTTCATGTTCATGCTGGGCAGCTTTTCCAGCGGTTTGGTCGTATACTGGATTACCAACAACACGATCACATTTGTGCAGCAGTATCTGATTATGCGCAGCCACGGGCATACACCTGATATCTTTGGTAATATTCGGTCAAGCTTTGGCAAAAAGCCCACCGATCCGCCTGCGGTGACAAAAAAGAAATGACAGGAACACTGGCGCATATTTGCCGCCACCCGATCAAGGGGCACGGACGCGAGTATCTCGCGTCCGTTCTGCTTTCGCCTGATGAATGCCTGCCATGGGATCGCCACTGGGCCGTGGCGCATGAGGCCGCGAAACTGACCAATGGCTGGAACCCCTGCGCCAATTTTACGCGCGGGGCGAAATCACCCCAGCTAATGGCGATAACGTGCACCTTGGACGAGGCCACGCGCCAAGTGACGCTGCATCACCCAGATCGTGGCAGCATTTCTTTTTTCCCTGATGCGCCCGAAGATTTGCCGCGCTTTTTGGAATGGGTGCGCCCGCTAAATGCCGAAGGCCGCGCATTGCCCGCGCAAATCATCAGCGCGGGGCGCGGAATGACCGACACGCCGTTGCCGGCCCTATCCGTCCTGTCGCGCGCGTCGTTGCAGGATTTGTCAGCGTGCATGGGGCAGGATTTATCGGTAGATCGCTGGCGCGGTAACTTGTGGTTGGATGGCAGCGCGCCGTGGGATGAACGGAATTGGATTGGCCGCCGCATATCAATTGGCGATGCGATCTTGCGCGTTGAGGAACGCATCACGCGGTGCAGCGCAACAACCGTAGATCCCGCAACGGGCCGCAGCAATGCCCCGACATTGGACGCATTAGAGCAGCATTTCGGCCATAGCGACTTTGGCCTATATGCCGTGGTAGAACAAGGCGGCGGCATCGCTGTTGGCCAAAGCTGGAGCCTGATATGACAATGACCTTCACCTTGGCACAGCCGCCAGATTTGCCCGACCGCGAAGCAGGCCGTTTGCTGTTTGCTGGCCCCGTCGATTTTGTCAAAGGCGTGGTCGCGATGTCGGGCCTACCCCCACCTGACCGTTTAGAAGTGTGCTTTGCTGGCAGATCAAACGTTGGGAAATCCAGCCTTATCAATGCGCTGACAGGCCGTAAAAACCTTGCCCGTGCCTCGAACACACCTGGCCGCACGCAGGAAATCAACTATTTCGCGCTGGGCGAGATGAACCGCTTTTTGGTTGACCTTCCCGGTTATGGCTATGCCGAGGCGCCGCGCCCCGTGGTTGCCAAATGGCAAGCGCTGCTGAAATCTTACCTTGCTGGCCGCCAAACCCTGCGCCGCGCCTTTGTGCTGATCGACACGCGCCACGGGGTCAAGGACGTGGACGAAGAGATTATGAAGCTGCTAGATCGCAGCGCCGTGACCTTTCAGGTGGTGATGACCAAGGCCGACAAAGTGTCAAAAGCCGAGGCAGATGCGAACATCGCCCAAACCATGGCAGCACTGGCGAAACACCCCGCAGCCTATTCTGAAATTGTCGTCACTTCATCAGAAAAAGGTGACGGGATTGAAACCCTGCGCGCGATTATTGCAACGCTGGTCTAACGGAATGCGGAGGCTGAAATGAAAGAGCAAAACTTGAACATGGCCGATGCAATCAGCACTGCCAAAATGCTGTCCGAGGCGCTGCCCTATTTGCAACGTTTTACGGGCGCGGTGGTGGTGGTAAAATTTGGTGGCAACGCGATGGGCGATGATGCGGCGATGGCCGAATTTGCCCGCGATATCGTACTAATGCGCCAAGTGGGGGTGAACCCTGTTGTGGTGCATGGCGGCGGGCCGATGATTAACGAGATGCTAGATAAACTGGGCATCAAATCGGAATTTGTGCGCGGCAAGCGGGTGACGGATAAGGCCACGGTTCAGGTGGTGGAAATGATTCTGTCGGGCCTTGTGAACAAACGCATCGTGCAAGCCATTATGGATGCAGGCGGGCGCGCCGTGGGCATTTCGGGCAAGGATGATGATCTGATGGTCTGCGTGGCAGATGATCCTGAACTGGGTTATGTAGGCCGCCCTGTCGAAATGAACGTGCAGGTTTTGCGCGATTTGTACGGTGCGGGCATTATCCCCGTAGTTGCCCCCGTGGCCACAGGCATGGCCGATAATGAAACCTTTAACGTGAATGGCGATACAGCGGCGGGGGCCATTGCCGGCGCGCTGCAGGCCGACCGTCTGCTGCTGCTAACCGATGTATCAGGCGTCAAAAATGCCAAGGGCGAGGTGATGACACAAATTTCTCCCGACGAAGTGCGCCAAATGATTAAGGATGGCGTGATCGCGGGCGGTATGATTCCCAAAACCGAAACCGCCGTGGCGGCAGTCGAGGCGGGAACCCGTGCAGTGACCATTCTTGACGGGCGCATTCCCAATGCCTGCCTGCTGGAACTGTTCACCGACCACGGCGCAGGCAGCCAAATCCGCGCCACCGCCCCGCGCGTGACCCCGCGCAAACGCTGACCATGGCCAGCCTGACGGGAATAGCGCAGCAGGCTGGCGCCCATCATCTGACCATTTTGGGCGGGTTTCACGCGGCAGATGACGCCACATTGCCCAAGGGCACACAAACCCTGCTGATGCTGGGGCCTGACGCTGGCTTTTGGGCGCATTTCCAAACCTGTGCTGAATGGCAAGATGGCGCGCCCGACCCTATGGATCGCTGGTCGCGCCGCACCCTTGGCCGCATGGCCTGTGATTTAGGGGCAAAAGCACTGTTTCCGTTCGGCGGGCCGCCGTACCATCCGTTCTATTCTTGGGCGCTGCGCACGGGGCGCGTTTGGGAAAGCCCGATCAAGCTGCTGGTGCATGATAGCCAAGGGCTAATGGTTAGTTTTCGCGGGGCGTTGGCGCTGAAACAGCACGTGGATCTACCCCCGCCCAGCCTGCGGCCCTGCGATACGTGCCCAGCCCCTTGCACCACCGCCTGCCCTGCCCTTTCTACGGCGGGTTATGATCTGACCGCCTGCCACGCCATGCTAAATGCGGGGAAGGACTGTATGAGTTTGGGCTGCGCCTCTCGTCGTGCTTGCCCAGCAGGGGCAGCTTATGCAAGACTGCCTGAACATTCGGCATATCATATGAGGCAGTTCCACCGATGAAACGCTTGATCCTGACACGGCACGCGAAATCTGCATGGGACGATCC
>CAXNJD010000045.1:0-7159 GCA_964202545.1 Cypionkella sp. | reverse complement strand
TGGTTTTGTGCAGGCCCGAATAGGCCTCTTCTAGGCTGACGCGCAGGTTATAGCGCAGATCCGATCCGCGCTGCGCCCGTGCGCGTCCGCCGCCACCCGCGCCGCCGCGCCCGCCGCCCATGAAATCGCCAAACAGGTCTTCAAACACGTCCGAAAAAGCCGATGCGAAATCCGCATTTCCTGGCCCGCCACCGCGCGATCCGCCCCCCCCCATGCCGCCTTCGAACGCCGCATGGCCGTAGCGGTCATAGGCGGCCTTTTTCTCGGGGTCTTTCAGAACGTCGTAGGCCTCGTTTATTTCTTTGAACTGCGCCTCGGCGTTGGGGTTGTCTGAATTGCGATCTGGGTGCAATTCTTTGGCCTTGGTGCGGTAGGCCTTTTTCAACTCGTCGGCAGACGCCCCTTTGGACGCCCCCAGCACTTCGTAAAAATCGCGCTTTGCCATGGGAAACTCCCTTTATCAGAACGGCCAAGGGCGGCCCGCGATTGGGCCGCCCAAATGCCGTTTGCTGCGGATTACTTCCGCTTGTTGTTCCCCAAATCTTCGAAATCGGCGTCGATGATGTCTTCGTCTACATCGCGCGCGCGGTCTTCACCTTCGCCATCGTCTTGGTCGGCGCTGGCCTTGTAAATCGCCTCGCCCAGCTTCATCGCGGCTTCGGTCAGGTTCTGGATGCCGCCCTTAATCTTGCCAACCTCGTCGGTTTTCAGAACGTCTTCCAGCGCCGACATTGCCAGTTCAATCACTTCGACAGTCGATGGATCGATCTTGTCCGAATGTTCGGCCAGCGACTTTTTGGTCGAATGCAGCAGGCTTTCGCCCTGATTCTTGGCCTCGACCAACTCGCGGCGATCGCGGTCGGCTTCGGCATTCGCCTCGGCGTCTTTGACCATCTTTTCGATATCCTCGTCAGACAAACCGCCCGACGCTTGGATCGTGATCGCTTGCTCTTTGTTCGTGCCCTTATCCTTGGCCTTGACCGAAACGATGCCGTTCGCGTCAATGTCAAAGGTCACTTCGATCTGGGGCATGCCGCGCGGAGCGGGAGGGATGTTTTCCAGATTGAATTGGCCCAGCATTTTGTTATCGGCCGCCATTTCCCGCTCGCCTTGGAAGACGCGGATGGTCACTGCGTTTTGGTTATCTTCGGCGGTCGAGAATACCTGCGACTTTTTCGTAGGAATCGTCGTGTTGCGGTCGATCAGGCGCGTAAATACGCCGCCCAAGGTCTCAATCCCCAGCGAAAGCGGGGTCACATCCAACAGAACCACGTCTTTGACATCGCCCTGCAAAACGCCCGCCTGAATGGCAGCGCCAGCGGCCACCACTTCATCAGGGTTCACGCCTTTGTGCGGCTCTTTACCAAAGAACTTGGTCACTTCTTCAATGACGCGCGGCATGCGGGTCATTCCGCCCACCAGAACAACCTCGTCAATGTCCGACATCGACAGGCCGGCATCTTTCAGCGCGTCCTTGCAGGGCTTCATCGACTTTTTGATCAGATCATCCACCAAAGATTCCAGCTTGGCGCGGGTCAGCTTTACAACCAAGTGCAATGGCTGGCCTGTGTTTTTGTCCATCGAGATGAACGGCTGGTTGATTTCGGTTTGGTTGGCCGAGGACAGCTCGATCTTGGCTTTTTCAGCGGCTTCTTTCAGGCGCTGTAGGGCCATCTTGTCGAGCGACAGATCAACGCCGTTGTCCTTTTTGAACTCATCCACCAGATAGTTGACGATGCGCATGTCGAAATCTTCACCGCCAAGGAACGTATCGCCATTGGTCGATTTTACTTCGAACAGGCCGTCGTCGATTTCCAAAATGGTGATATCGAACGTACCGCCGCCAAGGTCATAAACAGCAATGGTTTTGGATTCCTTGCGGTCAAGGCCGTAGGCCAATGCCGCCGCAGTGGGTTCGTTGATGATGCGCAGCACCTCAAGACCCGCGATTTTGCCTGCGTCTTTGGTGGCTTGGCGCTGGGCGTCATTGAAATAGGCAGGCACGGTGATAACCGCTTGCGTCACTGTCTCGCCAAGATAGGCTTCGGCGGTTTCTTTCATTTTTTGCAAGATCACGGCGGATACTTGGGCGGGCGAGAACTTTTCGCCCCGCGCTTCCACCCAAGCATCGCCATTGCCGCCGTTGACGATCTTGTAAGGCATGTTCTTTTGGTCTTTGATGATGACAGGGTCATCGTGACGGCGGCCAATCAAGCGCTTTACTGCGAAAATGGTGTTGGTGGCGTTGGTGACGGCCTGCCGCTTGGCAGCTTGGCCAACCAAACGCTCGTTGTCGGTATAGGCGACAATCGACGGCGTCGTGCGCGCACCTTCCGAATTTTCGATGATACGCGGTTGCGATCCGTCCATGATGGCGACACAAGAGTTGGTCGTCCCAAGGTCAATTCCAATTACTTTGGCCATGTTGATCCCTTTCGTTAGGCGATGTTGGGGGCCAAAACCCCGAAGGCATTCGGGCCCGTTCCAAAGAGGCGTTGGCGTTTCTTGCCAGCTGAGGCGTATATAGGCAGGCCGCCCAGTGCCTGCAAGCGGGGGCTTGGCAAGAACGCCGTTATGTGTAGCAATTTTTTGCTTAAACTTGTGTAAAGCCAGCGCTGGCGCCGTTTGCCCGCGCCCTGCGCTTCAGCGTCTCGCGCCCCAGCTGAGCGAGATGTGGCGGTTTGAATAATGCTCGCCCATCAGGCCCAGCATCATTAGCGCCAGCGACACATAGATCGGGTAGGTGATGGATGAATAATGCGGGTGGTAGTTTTCAAACATAAACCCGCGCGTCTGATCGATCGTGTGGAACAACGGGTTCCACGAATACATCGCCAAAATGTATCCCGGTGTGGAATTGGCCAGCATCATCTTGCCCGAAAAGATCATGTTCATACGCGAGTAAATCGAGGTCAGCGTGCCAACAAGTTCAGGCTGCCAAGGGGTTGCCGCCTTGAAAATCATCCCCGTTGCAATGCCCGAAAACCACGACAGTATGAATGTGCCAAATACATATTGCGGCTCGTGGATGGTGATCGGTGTCCACAGCGTGTGGTAAAAGAACAAAATTGCGGCAGCAGACAGTACCTGCAAATACAGCGTGCCCAGCGCCGCCGAACCAATGGCCACAATCGGGTTCATGGGCGAATGTTTCATCATCGCCGATGTTGGCCCGTCAGATTTTGCCACAGCGCCCAACGTTTGCGTATATGTGGCAAAGTTGAACACGCCCGTCATCATGTACAGCACAAAATCGCCCCGCACCGCCATGCGGCGCATACCAAGCAAATCCATCATAAAGACCATCACGGCCAGCATGATGACAGATTGCAAAATCGCCATCAGCAGGCCAATCAGCGCGTTGCCGTGACTTTTTCGAATATGCCGCACCGAGGCGTGGAAGATAAGTTCCAACAGCCGCCATGTTATGGCCCATCCCGAAGTGCTTGTATTGACGCGAAACATGGGTCTGCATTGCCTCTTGTGATGTCAGCCGTGCGAAATCTGACAGGAAATCTTGCTGTTTCCCTTCTGTGCCATGATAAGGGCAAATAAGATATTAATCAACATCGCGTCCAGATTGTGGCGCTTGGGTATTTTGGGGGCGAAAATGGATCATATGCAGTTGCAGCAGGTGATGCGCAGGCTGGCGCTGCTGGCGGGGGCAAAGATTATGCAGGTCTATGATGGCCCTGATTTTGAAGTAAAATCCAAATCCGATGCCAGCCCTGTGACCGAGGCGGACGAAGCCGCGAATGAGATTATCGCCGCAGGTCTGCGCGCGGCATTCCCCGATGTGCCCCTAATCACTGAAGAAGAGGCCGAAAGCCACGCCCAACGCGCGGACACGTTTCTGATTGTCGATCCACTTGATGGCACCAAAGAATTCATCCAAAGGCGCGGCGATTTTACTGTGAACATCGCCTATGTCGAAAATGGCGTGCCTGTGCGCGGTGTGGTCTATGCTCCCGCAAAGGGACGGCTTTTCTATACATTGGCGGCAGGCGCATCGGTCGAAGAAATGGGCGCGCACGATTTGGATAGCACTGGGCCAATACAACCCATTGCAGTGAACCCCGCGCCAGATAATGCCGCGCTGATGGTCGTGGCCAGCAAATCGCACCGCGACGGCGCGACTGATGACTATATCGCAAAATACGCCGTGCGCGATATGACCTCGGCGGGCTCCTCGCTAAAGCTATGCCTTATCGCCACGGGCGAGGCTGATCTTTACCCCCGCCTTGGCCGCACGATGGAATGGGACACCGCCGCTGGCGATGCCGTGCTGCGCGGCGCGGGCGGGGTGACGGTGGATTTTCACACCCATAATGCGCTGACCTATGGCAAAGCGGGCTGGGATAACCCTTTCTTCATCGCCTATGCCCCGGGTGTGGATTTGAAACGCTAGCCCCCAGAAAACCTTACCATGAAAACGCTTATCGTCATTCCCGCGCGTTATGCCTCATCTCGCTTTCCCGCCAAACCGCTTGCGCAGATTGCGGGGCCAGATGGGGTGAAAACTCTTGTCCAGCGCGCATGGGAAGCGGGGCTTGCCGCAGGGCAAATGATTGGCGCGCAGGTGGTCGTGGCCACCGATGACGCGCGCATTGCCGCCCATGTGCAGGGCTTTGGTGGGCAAGTGGTGATGACCAGCGCGCAGGCGCAAAACGGCACCGAACGCTGCGCGGAAGTCGCATCAAAGATGGGCGGTTATGATCTGATCGTCAACTTACAAGGCGATGCGCCCCTAACCCCGCCATGGTTCATCGCCGAACTTGTCGCGGCCATCGCGCAGGGCGATGCCGATGTTGCCACCCCCGTGCTGCGCTGCGATGGCGCGATGCGTGCAGCGCTGATCACCGACAGGCGGGCAGGGCGCGTGGGCGGCACAACAGCCGTCTTTGCGCCAGATGGCGCGGCGCTGTATTTCTCCAAAGAAGTGATCCCCTACTGCGCGCAAGCCTTTCAGGGCACCGATCCAACCCCCGTGTTTCACCATGTTGGCCTTTATGCCTATCGCACAGGGGTGCTGCGCGATTATCCGCACTGGCCTTCGGGCGCGCTAGAGGCGCTAGAGGGGCTAGAACAACTGCGGTTCCTAGAACAGGGGCGGCGGGTGCTCTGCGTGCAAGTCGCCGCCAATTCTCGCCAGTTTTGGGAGGTGAACAACCCCGAAGACATTCCAATTGTCGAAGCCATGATCGCCCATAACGTGGGGCTGGCATGATGGCGCTGGCGTGAACAGTGGGCTGTGCGCCTCGATCATCATCGTCTCGCGCCACCGCGCGGCAGCACTTGCGCGCGCCATCACCGCCCTGCGCCAGCAAAGCGCGCCAAACATAGAACTCATCGTGGTCGCCGACCCTGCCGCCTGTTCGCAACTGGCAGGACAGGATTATTTGAAGATCATCCCTTTCGATCAGCCCAATATCAGCGCCGCGCGCAATTTGGGCATTGCGCAGGCTGCGGGTGATGTCGCGCTGTTCATCGATGATGACGCCGTGGCCGAACCAACATGGGCCGCCCGCCTTATTGCGGCGTTTGAAAACGCTGATGTTGTGGCGGCGACTGGCTTTGTGCGCGGCCGCAACGGTATTGCCTATCAATGGCGCGCCTGCGAAGTGGATCATTTAGGCCAAGATCACCCGCTGGATGTGCCCCATGTCCCCAGCCTGCACCAAGGCACACCAAAGCGCGCCGTGAAAACCCAAGGCACGAATTGCGCATTTCGCACGCGTGCCTTGCGCGCCATCGGCGGCTTTGATGCGGCGTTTGAATTCTATCTGGACGAGGCGGATGTAAACCTGCGTCTTTCCGCGCTTGGCCCCACAATGATTGTGCCAGATGCACAGGTGCATCACGGCTTTCTGGCCAGCGCGCGGCGGCAGGGCAACCGCGTGCCAACCTCACTGTTCGACATCGCCGCCAGCACTGCCGTTTTTTTACGCAAACACGCAGGCGGCGATGTTGCGGCAGGGCAGGCGTTGCTGTTTGCCGCGCAAACTGCGCGGCTTGATACGTTGCGCGCCAAGCGCAAAGTCACCGCGGCTGCCGCGCAGGCGCTGCGCGATAGCCTTGAAGCGGGCTGGCAGGCAGGACTTACGCGCGACCTTGGCACGGCGCAATTATCGGGTGTCACCCCGCTATTCAAACCGCTTAAAGATACAGGCCCGCGCGATCACGTGGTGATTTCAGGCTGGATTTGGGCACAAAAGACGCTGCAGGCGCAGGCCGAAACTGCCCTTGCCAAGGGCAAGATCGTGACAGTGATCTGCCTAGCCCCCAGTTTGCGCCGCCACAAAATGCAGTGCCTACCCCAAGGCTATTGGTGGCAATCGGGCGGTATCTGGGGCCGCAGCGACCGCGATGTGTCTGCCCTGAAATGGCGCGGCCTCGCCGCCCGCGTTAGGGCAGAACTTGCCCGATTAGCCCCCTATCGCGGCGATTTGCACTGATTTGTTCTAAATCAGCGACAATATTGGTTCATTTTTAACCTTTTGAGTGAAAAACCTTTGCAATAGGCACGCGCCATGGCATAAATCGTGTTAAGAGCTGTACCGCAGCCGCAGCCGCAGCCCCAACAAAGGTTCGAGCAGATGAAGATCAAAAAAGTAACAAAAGCGGTCTTTCCCGTTGCAGGGATGGGCACGCGGTTCTTGCCTGCGACAAAATCTATTCCAAAGGAAATTATGACTTTGGTCGATCGCCCGCTGATCCAATACGCGATAGACGAGGCAAGGGCCGCTGGCATCAAAGATTTCATTTTCGTCACCTCGCGCGGCAAGTCCGCGCTAGAGGATTATTTTGATCATTCGCCTGAACTGGAAGCCGCGCTGAAACGGGCAGGTAAGACTGATCTTTTGGAAATCTTGAAATCAACCAATATGGATTCGGGTGCGATTGCCTATGTGCGCCAAAACCGCGCCATGGGGCTGGGCCATGCGGTTTGGTGCGCGCGCAAACTGGTGGGGGACGAACCCTTTGCCGTGCTGCTGCCCGATGATGTGATCGCCGCCGATAAGCCCTGCTTGCAGCAAATGGTCGAAGCTTATGCCGAAACGGGCGGCAATATGGTTGCCGCGATGGAAGTATCGCCTTCGCGGATTTCGTCCTACGGCGTTTTGGATGTTGATCAAGACAATGGCAATGTGGTGCGTGC
>CAXNJD010000044.1:0-7160 GCA_964202545.1 Cypionkella sp. | reverse complement strand
TGATCGCCCGCCGCCTGCGCGAATTGCGGGTCTACTGCGAAATTCATCCCTATAATAAGGTGGACGCGGCCTTTTTGGCCAATTTTGCACCCCGCGCGGTGATTTTGTCGGGCGGGCCTGCTTCGGTGTTTGCGATAGGCGCACCCCTGCCCCCGCCCACTTTGTTTGACATGAACATCCCCGTTTTGGGCATTTGCTATGGTCAACAGGCTATGATGCACATGCTGGGCGGGCGCGTGGAACGTGGCCACGGCACGGCGGAATTTGGCCGCGCCTTTGTTACTCCTTCAGGCGGCGACTTGGCCGTTTTAGACGACTGGTTTGCCGATACGCGCGAGCAGGTTTGGATGAGCCACGGCGACCATGTCAGCCAAATTGCACCAGGCTTTCAGGTCTATGGCACATCGCCCAATGCGCCCTTTGCTATCACCGCTGATCCTGCACGCCATTTCTATGCCGTGCAATTTCACCCCGAGGTGCACCACACCCCCAAAGGTGCGAAATTGTTCGAAAATTTCGTGCGCCTTGCGGGGTTTCAGGGCGATTGGACGATGGGCGCCTACCGCGCCGAGGCGATTGCGAAAATCCGCGCACAGGTGGGTGATGCCAAGGTCATTTGCGGTCTGTCGGGCGGGGTCGACAGTTCCGTCGCCGCCGTGCTGATCCACGAGGCGATTGGCGATCAACTCACTTGCGTGTTTGTCGACCACGGTCTTTTGCGTTTGGGCGAGGCCGAGCAGGTCGTAAGCATGTTCCGCGATACCTATAAAATGCCGTTGATTCATGCCGAGGAGTCGGACTTATTCCTTTCCGCCTTGCAAGGCGTGTCTGACCCCGAAGTCAAACGCAAAACCATTGGGCGGCTGTTTATTGATGTGTTTCAAAAACATGCCACAGCCGTGGGCGGGGCCAAGTTTTTGGCCCAAGGCACGCTGTATCCTGATGTGATCGAATCGGTCTCATTCTCGGGCGGGCCTTCTGTGACGATCAAATCGCACCATAATGTCGGCGGTTTGCCTGAAAAAATGGGGCTAAAACTGGTCGAACCGCTGCGCGAATTGTTCAAAGACGAAGTGCGCGCTTTGGGGCGCGAATTAGGCCTGCCGGCTGCCTTTATCGGCCGCCACCCCTTCCCCGGGCCCGGCCTTGCTATTCGCTGCCCGGGTGAGATTACCGCCGAAAAGCTGGATATCCTACGCCGCGCCGATGCTGTTTACATCGACCAGATTCGCAAACATGGCCTCTATGACGAAATCTGGCAGGCCTTTGCTGCCATTTTGCCGATGAAAACCGTGGGCGTTATGGGCGACGGGCGCACTTATGATTATGCGCTGGCCCTGCGGGCCGTGACATCGGTCGATGGGATGACGGCAGACACCTACCCCTTTACCCACGAATTTCTGGGCGAGACGATGACGCGGATCATCAACGAAGTGGGCGGCGTGAACCGTGTGTTTTATGACATCACATCCAAGCCGCCCGGCACGATTGAATTGGAATAGTTACGCGAAGTTGCCCTTGGCTGCCCAAGTGCCAACAGCATTGCGCCCATTTGGCGCTTCGCGCGCGCGCAGGGGTTCGGGCAGATCGGCAGCATCGCCAATATAACCCACGGCAATCACCGCGTGCAGGGTAAATTCACTGGGCATGTTCAGACTTGCTGCCAGTTTGGCGGCATCAAACCCGCCCATCGCATGTGTTATCAGACCCATTTCCTGCGCCTGCAAGGCCAAATAGCCCCACGCCGCGCCCGTATCAAAGGCAGCCCATGCATTGGGCGCATCCGCGCCATCGCGCGTGACAACCCCGCGCGACGCCCAAGCAATAAGTCCCGACGCCTTGGGCGCCCAAACTGCGTTAAAATCGGCCAAAGTTGCTGCAATGGCGGTAAAACCCGCATCCCCGCGCAGGCCATATGCCGCGCGCCAAGGCTGATTGTTGCTGGCCGAAGGTGCCCAGCGGGCTGCCTCTAGCAGCAGGTGCATCTGCGCATCCGTCATCTCGGCGCTGGCAAAGGCGCGGGGCGAATGGCGAGCGGTAAATTGCGGGTGAATGGGGTGATCGGCGCTGCGTGTCATTGCGGTGGTATCCTTTACATTGTCGCCCATTATCTAAGGCAAGGCCGCGCCAAAGCAACCCAAGTGCGCCTCCCCCTTGCAGCCGCTTTGTGCCTGCAGTATCGCAAGGTTATGTTAAATCCCGTGATCAATAACAATCGCAGCGCTTTCCTGCTGCATTTCCCAGATTTTGGGCGGTTTTGGGCTGGCACGTTTTTGATCAACATCGGCGTGCAAATTCAGAACGTCGCAATCGGCTGGCAAGTTTATAGCGTTGCGCGCGAAACTATGTCGATGGGCGAGGCCGCGCTGATGATCGGGCTGGTGGGGCTGGCGCATTTTCTGCCGCTTTTCGCGCTGACCCTTTATGCAGGATCACTGGCTGATCGCCATTCGCGCCTGCGCATTTCGGTTTTGTCGATCGCCGCGCAGATTTTGTCGGTGGCATGGCTGGCCTATATTGCAGCCAGCGACGCGCAGCATTTTGTCGCCTATTTCATCGCCGCTGCGGTTTTTGGTGCCGCACGCGCGTTTTTGGCCCCTGCGGCCAGCGCGATGGTGCCAATGTTGGTCACGCTAGAAGCCATGCCGCGCGCGATTGCGATGAAGGCGATCTCTTGGCATCTGGCCACAGTTGCCGGCCCTTGGGCGGGCGGGATCGCGATTGCCGCAGTTGCGGCGCAAGGCGCTTTTGCATTTGCTGCGGGTTTGATGGTGGCAGGTCTAATCTTGCTGATTCTGATCAAATCCCCCACCACGCCGCAGCGGCAGGCGGGCGGCAAATGGGCGCAGATCAAAGAGGGTTTGGCCTATGTTTGGGGCAATAAGCTGATTTTGGGCGCAACTTCGCTGGATTTATTCGCGGTTTTGCTGGGCGGGGCGACGGCGTTGCTGCCCGCCTTTGCTGCCGATATTTTGCAAGTCGGGCCCGAAGGATTTGGCCTTTTGCGGGCGGGGCCAGCCATTGGCGCGGTTGCAGTGGGGCTGGTATTGGCGCGCTGGCCGCTGCAGCGCCATGCGGGGCAGCGGATGCTGTGGGCCGTGGCGGTGTTTGGCGCGGCAACAATCGTCTTTGGCCTGTCGCGCAACCTGTATCTGTCGCTTGCCGCGCTGACGGTGCTGGGCGCGGCCGACATGATTTCAGTTTTTGTGCGCCAAACACTTGTCCAAGTTGTCACGCCTGACCATATGCGCGGGCGAGTTAGTTCTGTGTCGGGGCTGTTTATTGCGGGCAGTAACGAGCTGGGCGAATTTGAATCGGGATTTGTTGCGCGGTTCATTGGGCCTGTTGCGGCGGTTGTTGTCGGCGGTGTTGGCACAATAGCCATCACTGGGCTTTGGGCCTATTGGTTCCCTGCCCTGCGCCGCGCTGACCGATTGGATGGGAAAGACAGCTAGGCCCTTCCCCCCTGCTGCCCGATTCGCTATCAAGACAAAAATGAGGGCGATATGATTTATTCCAGCGGCGCAGAGTATTTGGCCTCAAACGCAAAGCGCGTTTTGCTGTTTGGTATGTCGGGACTTGGCAAAACCACGCTTGCAGGCATGCTGCGCACGCAGGCCAATTGGTTTCACTACTCGGTCGATTACCGCATCGGCACGCGCTATATGGACGAATTTATCAGCGATAACTTCAAGCGCGAGGCGATGAAAGTGCCGCTGCTGCGTGAATTGATGCTGTCGGATTCTGTCTATATCGCCAGCAATATCACCTTTGACAACCTTGCCCCCTTGTCCACCTATTTGGGCAAACCTGGCGACGGCGCGCGGGGAGGCTTGCCTTTTGGCGAATATCAGCGCCGTCAAGACCAGCATCGCGGGGCCGAGGTGTCGGCGCTTTTGGATACGGCGCGCTTTATCACCCGCGCGCAAGATATTTACGGGTATCAACATTTTGTCTGCGACACATCCGGGTCTATCTGCGAGGTGGTCGACGGTGCAAATCCACATGATCCCACCATGACAGCTATGGCAGAAAACATGTTGCTGGTCTGGATCAAAGGGTCGGACGAACACCGCGCCGAACTGGCCCGCCGCTTTGATCGCGCGCCAAAGCCGATGTATTACCGACCCGAATTTTTGATGCAAGTTTGGGGCGAGTTTTTGGCCCAAACGGGGGCCAGCGCCGAGGCCGCTGATCCAGACGCATTTTTGCGCTTTGGCTACGCGCGGCTTTTGGATGCGCGTGGCCCCCGCTATCACGCGATGGCGCGCTGGGGCGTGACAGTCACCGCCCAGCAGGTTGAAGATGCGAAAAACCCCGCCGCCTTTGACGCCATGATTGCCAGCGCCATTGACCGCGCCGCACACGATCTTATGTAAGGCTCGCCCATGCCAATTACCTTGCCCCAAAACCTGCCTGCCTATGACGTTCTATCGCGCGAAGGTGTGATGGTGATGTCGCCCGAACGCGCCAGCGCGCAGGAAATACGCCCGCTGCGCATTGGGCTGCTTAACCTGATGCCCAAAAAAATTCAGACGGAAAATCAATTTGCGCGCCTGATTGGCGCGACGCCATTGCAAATTGATTTTCAACTGATCCGGATGAGCGAGCACCAAGCCAAAAACACCGCCGCCGATCATATGGAAACCTTCTATCGCCCGTTCAGCGATGTGATGGCGACGGGCGAAAAGTTTGACGGGCTGATTATAACAGGCGCGCCGATTGAGCATTTGCCCTTTGAAGAGGTGACCTATTGGGATGAACTCAAACGCGTGATGGACTGGACACAGACCCATGTGCATTCCACCTTCGGCGTTTGCTGGGGCGGCATGGCGATGATCAACCATTTTCACGCTGTGCCCAAACATGTTCTGGCACGCAAGGCGTTTGGCTGTTTTCCTCATCGCAATTTGCAGCCCACTTCGCCCTATTTGCGCGGCTTTTCGGATGATTTTGTCATCCCCGTCAGCCGCTGGACAGAAATTCAGCAGGCCGATATCGCGCGTGCGAACGGTCTGGTCACTTTGCTAGGCAGTGATGAAACAGGCCCCTGCCTGATCGAAGATGCAACGCACCGCGCGCTGTATATTTTTAACCACATCGAATATGACAGCGATACGTTAAAGCAGGAATATGACCGCGACATCGCCAATGGCACGCCAATCAACGTGCCGCTGAATTACTATGAGGGCGACGATCATGCCCGCGCGCCGCTGAACCGCTGGCGCTCTCATGCCCATTTGCTATACGGCAATTGGATCAACGAGATTTATCAGACCACCCCTTATGATCTGAATAAAATTGGGCTTTAGTGCCGCGATCATTTTTGCATTGGTAGCGCTTGCTGCGCTTGAAATCAGTTGGCTTAATGCCGCGCGTCGCGAGAAAATCGATACCCAGTTCCCCCCTGTCGGCCAATTTATCACCGTCGATGGCGCAAGGGTGCATTACAAAACCAGCGGCCACGGGCCAGACATCGTTCTGATCCATGGCGCATCGGGCAATTTGCGCGAATGGGAATTTGGCTTGCGTGCCGCGCTTGAGGAACGCTTTACAGTCACGGCATTTGATCGCCCTGGTCACGGCTATTCAGATGCCATTGCAGGCGGGGCGCATTTGGCCGCGCAGGCCGCCCATTTGCGCGCCGCCGCGCAGGCGTTGAGCATCAGAACGCCCGTACTAGTTGGTCATAGCTACGGCGGCAGCGTTTCGCTGGCTTGGGCTACCATCGAAAAACCCCGTGCGATGGTGCTGATATCTGCGCCGTCCCTGCCATGGCCTGGCAAGCTAGACCCTTGGTATCGCGTGACAAATTCACAGGCAATGCGGGCATGGATCACTCCTATCGCCGCCGCTCTTGTGCCTGATGCCTATGTTCGCGCGGCAACTAATGCAGTGTTTGCACCCCAAACAGCGCCCCCCGACTATTTCGACAGGTTTGGCGCGATGCTGGCCACCCGCGCGCCAAACCTTGCCGTAAACAGCGCCCAAGTGAACGCCCTTTTGGGCGATATTCGCAGCCAAATCGCAGGTTACCCTGCCTTGGATATGCCAAGCGCCCTGATCCACGGCGATGCCGACACTATCGTGCCGCTGGCGATCCATTCGCAAAAACTGGTGCAGATTTTGCCCAATGCGCGCCTGACAGTGCTGCACGGCGCAGGCCACATGCCGCAACATGCCTATCTGGAAACCGTGCTCGCCGCCCTGTCGCGCCTGTTGCCTTAATGCAAAACATTGGCATAGTGGGTCAAACAACCCAAAGGATATGCCATGACCACCCTACCCTTTGACGGCGCGATCAGCACCTTTGCAACCTCCGGCGCGCCAGACTCTGTGCGCCGCACTTTGGCCGAGGCCAGCGCGGATGAAATCCTATGGGCGGGCTATCCTTACCGCGTAGAAATGAAGAAAAAGGCCTATGCCGAACATATGGATGGCTTGCAAATTCAAATGGCGCGCCTGCAAGCCGATATAAAAACCACAGGCAAACGGCTGGTTGTGGTGTTTGAAGGGCGCGATGCGGCGGGCAAAGGCGGCGCAATTGACACTGTGCGCGCCTATATGAACCCGCGCCAAGCCGCCGTGGTTGCCCTCTCCAAACCCACCGAACGCGAGGCGGGCCAGTGGTATTTTCAGCGCTACATCGATCATCTGCCTGCGCGCGGCGAGGTCGCATTGTTCGACCGCAGCTGGTATAATCGCGGCGTCGTGGAACATGTCTTTGGCTTTTGTAAACCAGATCAGCGCCAAAAGTTTTTCCGCCAACTGCCCGAATTTGAAAACATGCTGGTGGACGAAGGCATTATCCTGATCAAATTCTGGCTTGAGGTCGGCCAAGCCGAACAACTCAAACGCTTTTTAGACCGCGAGCAAGACCCGCTTAAGCAATGGAAACTGTCCCAGATTGATATTGACGGGCTATCAAAATGGGATGCCTACACCAAAGCTATCGAAGAGACGTTAGAAAAATCGCATTTCAAAACAGCGCCTTGGACTGTGATCTTATCCGATGACAAACTGCGCACCCGCATTGCCGTGATGCAAACCATTCTGCAAAGCGTCGATTTTGTAGGGCGTGATGATAAAGTCATCGGCAAGCCCGATGAAAAAATCGTAGGCACACCAAAGATCATCAAACCCTAGGCTCTGCCTGCTTC
>CAXNJD010000043.1:0-7385 GCA_964202545.1 Cypionkella sp. | reverse complement strand
CTGCCGTTCGAGTTTTACCCCGATGGCTGGGAATTGGACGAGTAGCGCTTTCATATTGGCCCAAATATCCTCGCCGAAGGCATCCGTCATCGATGCGGGACGCTGCGCGGCGGATATTTAAGCCAATATGAAGGCCTAAGGTGATTTGTAAACCTAAACCGTTTTCACCCCCGCAACATAAGTTGCGCGTACAGCGCGATCATCGCCCAGAATGATCGTCGGGAACAGTTGCTGCCATAGCGTTTGCGCGCGCGCGGTGGCCTGTGCGATCGCGGGGGTAGAGGCAAGGTTCAGAATCGTCAAATCCGCCTCCATCCCTGCCGCAATATTGCCAATTTGGTGGCTGGCGTGTAGGGCGCGGGCGGATCCCGCCGTGGCCAGATACCACAGATGCGCAGGGTGCAGGGATTGGCCGCGCAGCTGGGCCACCTCGTATGCCGCGGCCATGGTGCGCAGCATCGAAAACGATGACCCGCCGCCTGTATCAGTAGCAAGGCCCGTGCGAATGGATGTGGCAAGGCCCATGTCAAACAGGCCCGACCCGATAAAGGTGTTGGATGTAGGGCAATGGACAACCGATGCATCCACTTCGCGCAGGCGGGCCACTTCGCGCGGCTCTAGGTGGATGGCATGGCCGTAAATCCCGCCTGTGCCAAGCAGGCCATGCGCCTCGTATGTATCAAGATAATCGCGCGCGCTGGGGAACAGTGTTTTGACCCAAGCAATTTCATCGACCTGTTCGGACAAATGGGTTTGCATCAGGCAATTTGGGTTTTCCGCCCATAATGCGCCAAGGGCAGACATCTGATCTGGCGTAGAGGTGGGCGAAAAGCGCGGCGTGATGACATAGGACAGCCGACCCACCCCGTGCCATTTGGCAATGAGCGCGGCGCTGTCATCATAGGCGCTTTGCGCAGAATCGCGCAGATTGTCGGGGGCGTTCCTGTCCATACAGGTCTTGCCCGCAAAGGCGCGCATCCCCCGCGCCTGCGCCGCATCAAAAATCGCATCCACAGATGCGGGGTGGATCGTGCCATAGCTGCAAAAGCTGGTCGTGCCATGCGCCAGCGCCAGCGTGGTATAGGTTTGCGCAATTCTCCCTGCGTAGGCGGGATCGCCAAAGCGCGCCTCTTCTGGAAAAGTATAGGCGTTCAGCCAATCAATCAGCCGCTTGCCCCAAGAAGCGATGATGGCGGTTTGCGGGTAATGTACATGGGCATCAATAAAGCCTGCTGAAATCAGATCGCTGCCGTAATCCACCACGCGCGCCTGTGGGTGGGCGGCGCGGATGGCGGGGGCCGTGCCATGCGCGATGATCTTGCCCGCGCCAATAGCGACCGCGCCGTTGCGTTCAATGCGCGCCGCATCAATCCCACCGTGAAACGGATCACCCGCAAAGGACAGCACCTGCCCCAATAGAACTGTGTCTGCGTTGCTCATCCGCGCCCCCTGTTTGAGCCACTCTAGCGCGCAATCTGCCATGCGTAAATTTTGCATTTACGCGCGATGCCCCCTGTTTGAATGAAACAGCTTTCGCTATGCATGGTAAATGGGGGCAAATTGACCAAAAATCTTGCGATCATGGACAACGATGCGTTGCACGCAGATCGTCTGGACGCGATTCTGGCGGCGGTTGAGATGGGCGATGCTGATCGCTTGACCGCCCTGCTGGAGCCGCTGCACGCCGCCGATATCGCCGACCTGCTGGAACAAATCGGCACTGCGAGCCGCCGCGCCTTGCTGGCGATGTGGTCGGGCGAGGTGGACGGCGAGATTTTGTCGGAAATCGACGAGGCCATCCGCGAAGAGGTGATCGAATCCCTGCCGCGCGATGTTCTGGCCGAAGCCATGCGCGAGTTGGACAGCGACGATGTTATCGACATTCTGGAAGACCTTGATGCGCCGCAACAAGAGGAAATCCTAGGCGCGTTGGACAAATCCGAGCGTGCGGCTATTGAGGCGGCGCTTGCCTATCCCGAAGGTAGTGCAGGCCGTTTGATGCAGCGCGAGGTGGTGCTTGCCCCGCAAGATTGGACTGTGGGGGCCGCGATTGACCATCTGCGCGCCGCCCAAATCTTGCCCGACCAGTTTTATCATGTGATTTTGATAGACCCGCGCCTGAAACCCACGGGCTATGTCACGTTGGGGCGGCTGTTGTCATCCAAGCGCGAGGTGCGGCTGGACGGCATTTTGGAAGACAGTTTCCGCACCATTCCCGCCACTATGGGCGAGGCGGATGTGGCCTATATGTTCAACCAATATCATCTAATTTCCACTCCTGTGGTCGACAATGCAGGTCGGCTTGTTGGCGTGATTACAATTGATGACGCGATGAACGTTCTGGATGAGGAACACGAGCAAGACATGCTGCGCCTAGCGGGTGTGGGCGATACATCGGCCATGTCAGACGGCGCTTTGGCCACTGTGCGCCAACGCCTGCCGTGGTTGGTGGTGAACCTGTTTACCGCGTCGATTTCGGCCCTGGTGATCTCGCAGTTTCAAGATACCATTGCATCCTTGGTGGTGCTGGCGGCTTTGATGCCGATTGTCGCATCGACAGGGGGGATTGCGGGCACGCAATCGCTGGCGGTGGCGGTGCGGGCGCTGGCCACGCGCAGTCTGACGGCGGCGAACGCGCGCCGCGTGGTGCTGCGCGAAATGGCAGGCGGGCTGATGTCGGGGTTGACCTTGGCGCTGATATTGGGCGCAGCGGGCGTTCTGATTTTTGGCGATTGGCATTTGGGCGCGGTGCTGGGGCTGGCGATGATTGCCAACCAAGTGGTGGCCGCGATGGGCGGGGTTTTGGTGCCCCTTGGTCTGCACCGCGTGGGGCTAGACCCCGCGCTGGCATCTGGCACGTTTGTAACCACGCTGACGGATGTTTTGGGATATTTAACATTTTTGGGGCTTGCGTCATGGATGCTGATGTAAAATCGAGCGCTCGAAAAGCCGCCTTTGCCGCGCGCAAAGCGGTGTTTGGCGCGGAGGATGCGGGCGGTAGGGTTGCCGCGGCCAATGCCCATTTGACCGCAGTTTTGGCGGATTACGCGGGACAAGTTCTGGCAGGCTATATGCCCATGCGCACAGAAATCAGCCCACTGCCCGCTATGCACGCCCACCCTTGCGCCTTGTGCGTGCCCGTGATCATGGCCCCCGCCACGCCCCTGCGCTTTGCCGCCTATCATGAGGGGGCAGAGATGACCGAAGGCGCATTTGGCGCGTTTATTCCCGCTGATTTGGCCTATCTTACCCCAACGGTGCTGATCGTGCCGCTGCTGGCCTATGACGCGCGCGGATACCGTTTGGGATATGGCGGGGGGTTTTATGACCGCACGCTAGAAGGTCTGCGCGCGGCCGGAAGCATCACCGCCATTGGCTTTGCCTTTGCGGGGCAAAAGGTGGATCAGGTGCCGATCGATGCGACGGATCAGCGGCTGGATATGGTTGTGACCGAAAACGGCTGTTTGACATTTTGACGGGCGGCAAAGGGGGCCTGTGCGGCCCCCTCGGAGCTTAGTCTCCTCACCCCCGCAGGATATTTGGAGAGTTAGGAAGGCTTAAATGGTCTGCCTGCTTCCTAACTCTGAAAATATCCTGGGGGGAGCGCAGCGGGGGGCAAAGCCCCCCTTTTTCGACGATGAACTTACTTAGCAATCACCTCGTCGCGCACAAACATATTGGCCCAAGCGCGGTCAACCAGTTCGGGCGTCATGCGGTAAGGCTGGCCTTCAAAATCGCACATGGCGATGATTTGGTCGATCAGGAATGTGGGTTGGTAATTGGCGAAATTGTTGTCGATGCTGGGGTATTTTTCGCGCAGCAGATACAGGATTGACGCCTCGTCAATCGCCACGCCTTTTTTGCGCGCCACCATGCCAAAGATTTTCAGGAACATATCTTGGGTGGGGCCGTCCACCTTGATTTTGAAGAAAATGCGGCGCAGGGCTGCGCCGTCGAAAATTTCATTCGGGTGGTAGTTGGTGGAAAACAGCACCAGCGTGTCAAAGGGCACGGTGAATTTTTCACCCGATTGCAGTTGCAAAATATCGCGCCCTTCTTCCAAGGGCACAATCCAGCGGTTGACCAGTTTTTGCGGCGGATCAGCCTGACGTCCTAAATCGTCGACAATGAAAATCCCGCCTGAGGCCTTGAGCTGGAGGGGCGCTTGGTAGGTGCGCGCGATGGAATTGTATTTCAAATCCAGCATGTCCAGCGTCAATTCGCCGCCCGTCACAATGGTGGGGCGTTGACACAGCACATAGCGCGGGTCGTATCGCGGGCCTGTGCGGCGCAGCGCGCCTGTATCGGCGGCGGTTTCGCTGGCGGGGGTGTGGACAATCGGGTCAAACACCGAAATCACTTGTCCCGCATATTCAACCGCGCGTGGCACGTAAATTAAATCGCCCAAAGCGGCGCGGATGCCGTTTGAAATGGAAGATTTTCCGTTACCCGGTGGGCCATACATCAAAATCGATCGGCCAGATGATACCGCAGGCCCCAAATTTGAGATCAGGTCTTCGGGCAGCACCAGATGGCCCATGGCACCGATCAAATCGGCGCGGGTCAGTTTGATATCGCGCACCGATTGGCGGCGCATTTGCCCTGCATAGGTGGTCAGCGGCACGGGCATAGCCCCGAAATATTCCGATTGCGCCAGCGCTTCCAGCGCGCGGGCGCGGCCTGCATCGGTCAGCTGATAACTCATTTCCGCGCTGGCAGTTGGGGACAGGGTTCCCATCGCCTCGATCAGGCGCTGGGCGCGCATCGCCTCGATCAGGGCTTGGGCCAGTTGCACAGGCAGGGCGATGGCGCGGGCGATATCGCTGACAAGGGAAAGATTGGTGCGAAAGATGGTTTTCAGCGCGATGTCGCGCATCATCACCGATGAAAGACCCGTCTCGCGCAGATCGCGCGGCTCGGATGGGGGCTGAATGCCGATTTGGGGATGCATGTTCATTGGCAGACCTCGCGCACAAGTTTGGCCAAGGGTTGCCATTGAAAAACGGCGGTATTTGGGCGGTATTTAGGCTACAACCAAAGGTAATGCGGTAAAAATCATATAGATGTTTAAAATGCCTGCCAGCGCAAGCCCCATGGGAAAATCTGCGCGTGTCCAGCTTTCCCAATCGGCCACTTGGGCCCGAAAGGCGGGCAGGGCGCGGGCCAAACGATGGGCGGCAAAGGCACCCAGCAGACAGGCGGCAGACAAGACCAAGGCAAAGCGCAGATCACCTTGCACAAAGAACGGCGCCATCGCCGCAATAAACTTGGCATCCCCCGCCCCAATCAGGCTAAGGCTGGCCAGCACAAAGCCAACCACCAGCATAATCGCGCCCAAGGCCAGACCCCAAAGCCAAACCTCAAATGGCACAAGGATAAGGCCCAGCACCACCCAAACGGTGGCCAATGCCAAAACGGCCTTGTTGGGAATTTTCATGAATTTCATATCGTTCCACGCCACCCATATCCCAATGGCAAGGGTAAAAGGTAGCAGAAGGGCTGCGTCTAATGCGGTCATGTTTCAGCCTCCCAAAGCGGCAAGGCTGCGTTCGGCGGCCTCGAAATATTGCGGGTTGGTATCGATGGCCTGTTGCAACAACTGCTTGCCCACCGATGGATCGCCCTGTTTCACGGCCGCAAGCCCCGCTGTGTAATACAGTTGCGAGCGTTCGATTTGCGTCATCTCGACAACGGGCAGATCGTATTTGCGCTGCGCTGCGCGCGCCAGCACAAGGTTGTTCTTGGCGGTAAACATGGTGCGATCATAGGTCAGCGCCTGCATAAACAGCGCCTCGGCGGCACCATTCTCGCCCCGTGTCAGTTTGGAAAAGCCCCAGTTATTCAAAACGGGAGCGGGCTGCTGCGTTAGCCCCGCGGCGATTTCATAAAAGCTATCGGCCTTTTTCCAATCTTTGCGGCTGTCGGCTACCATTGCCTCTAGGCGGTAGCGTTCAAAGGTTTCATAGGTGGGGGGCACCTGTGCCAAAACTTGGGCCGCGCGCGTCCAATCATTGCCGCGGATCAGCGCCTCGGCAAAATTCACGCGGTCTTCGTTGGTGGCATCGGGGCGCGCGGTGATCTGCGTCCACACTGTGGCCGCCTCGGGCGCGCGGCCTGCCTTCATCAGCGATTTGCCAAGCCCGCGCTGCGCGGTAAGGTTGGTGGGGTCGGTGGCAAGGGCCTGCTGAAAAAAGGCAACCGCCTCTTCTGGCTTGCCCACAGTCAACATTACATCGGCCATATTGCTGTTGTCGATGTCATTGACCGAAGCCAAAGCGCGGTTCACTTGGGCTGGGTTCGTGCCGTTTTGGCAGGCAGAAAGCAGCAGGGCAGCACTAAGGCCAAGCGGCATGAAAAAAGGAAAGTATGGCCGATTTCGGCCTGATGCCACGGGCTTTGTCCGCGCGCGAAGATAGAACATATGGCGCATTTTGCGTCCTTATTTTTGCGACTGCTCGCTTTTGCCCAGACCCAGGATGTTCTAGAACTGCGACAGCAAGACATAATTGCCTTGACCGCGCCGAACGAGTGCCATCGAGGGTTTTTGGACGTCCTCAGATGTAGCATAGATCGTTTTTTCGCTTGAAGCGATAGCTTGTGTTAAATTTTCCCGTATTTCGTCTGTTTTGCCACTATCAAGTGCAAAAGCGTGTTGAAACACTGCCCGCGCCTCACCGACCTTGCCTGCCTCCATCAGCACAACGCCAAGGTTGTTTTGCGCGGGCACAAAACTGGGATCTTGTTCTATGGCGCGGCGCAAGATTTGCTCGGCTTGGCCAAGGCGGCCTAAAGCAAGGTTGGCGCTGCCAAGGGCCGACAGAACATCCACATTTGCACCTTGTTGGCTGGCCGCGCGCAAATAGGCCTTTAAAGCCAGTTCATATTCGCCCGATGCCATAAGGCGGTGGCCGACCATCAGCCCGTCAAGACCGCCGCGCGCCCTGTCCACGCCGGGCGCAAAGGTTTTGTCACCCGTGGCAATGGATGGCCCGCCCAGCAGGTTTGACACACCGCCAAAGCCGCCCGTGTTGCCACAGGCGGCCAAGGTGATCATCAGCGCCAAGCCAAGGGCGGTTTTGGTCAATCAGACCCTCCGATTACATATTCGCAATATTTACAATCGACGGCGATAGCAAAATAATCATCATCGGCGGCAGGGTAAACAACATTGTGCCCAAAGTCATCTTGGTGGGCACTTTGTTGGCTTTTTCTTCTGCACGCATAACGCGTTTATCACGCATTTCTGCCGAATACATCCGCAAAGCTTCCGCGATGGATGTCCCGAAGGTGGCCGATTGCACCAAGGTGGTGACGAAAGATGTGATGTCGCCCACGCCCACACGGTGCGCCATGTCTTTTAGAACCTGAACCCGTTCCTTGCCTGC
>CAXNJD010000042.1:0-7390 GCA_964202545.1 Cypionkella sp. | reverse complement strand
TGCACCGCCAACGCCGCGGTCAATCTCGTCAAAAATCATGGTCACGCCGCGCGCCTGCGCCGTCAGGCACACCTTCAGCGCCAGCAAAAAGCGCGAAAGTTCCCCGCCCGAGGCGATTTTATTCAGCGGGCCGGCTGGCGCGCCAATGTTGGTGGCCACAGTAAACTGCACATGATCGATACCTTCTGGGCCAGGCTCGGTTGGCGCAACTGAGGTGGCAAAAACAGCGCGCTCCATCTTCAGCGGGGCCAATTCCCCCGCCATGGCCGCGTCCAGCGCCGTTGCCGCACTGCGGCGCTGAACGCTGATTTGTGCCGCCAGACTTTGATAAACGCTGTCGGCCCGCAGCATTTCGGCCTCGATCTTTGCAAGTCCTGCCGCCCCGCCATCAATCGCGGCCAGTTTCAGCGATAGAGTTTCGGCATGCCCCGCCAGATGGTCGGGCAACACGTTATGCTTGCGCGCCAGCGCGCGAATCGCAAACAGACGCTCTTCCAACATTTCCAGATCGGCGGGGTTAAAATCCAGCGCGGTCAGCGTGGCATCTACGCCCGCCTGCGCCTCGCCCAGTTCGATCAGCGCGCGGTTCAGCGCGGCCATGGGCAGATCAAGCCGCCCTTCGCTGCTGTCTGCCGCGCCGTCCAACCAGCGCAGCGCATCGCGCATCGCGCCTTCGGCCCCCTCATTCGATAACGCCGTGGCCGCGCGCGTGATATCGGCGCGCACCTTGACTGCCCCCTGCATCAGGCGGCGGCGCGTGTCCAGTTCGGCATCCTCGCCCTGTTTTGGGGCTAGCTTTTCCAGTTCAGCAACGGAATGGCGCAGGAAATCTTCGTCAGATTGCGCGCGCGCCAGCACCTCGCGCGCGGCATTCAGGGCGGCTGCGGCATGGGCCCGCGCCTCCCATGCGGCACGAATTGCAGCCAGATCGATTCGCGCGAATTGATCCAAAACCGCGCGGTGCCCGCGCGGGTTTAGCAAACCGCGATCATCGTGCTGGCCGTGCAATTCCACCAAAGTGTCGGACAATTCGCGCAGCACATCGGCAGTAACACGCCGATCATTCACCCACGACGTTTTGCGCCCATCGACAGTATTGATACGGCGCAAAAACAACTCGTCATCCACCGCAATGCCCGCTTCGTGCAAAATCGCGCGGGCGGGGTGCTCGGCAGGCAGATCAAAAATCGCTACCACCTCGCCCTGCGTGGCCCCCGCGCGCACAATTTCCGCGCGCCCGCGCCAGCCCAGCACAAAACCCAAAGCATCCAGCAAAATCGATTTGCCTGCCCCCGTCTCGCCCGTCAGCACGTTCAGACCACCAGAAAACTCCAGCGTCAACCGATCGATGATCAGCACATCGCAGATATCAAGAACGCGCAGCATGAACCGACCCTATAACCATTCGCCCTTAATCATTTGTCGGTAAATCGACGCCAGCCAATTGTTCCCTTTTGATTCAGGGGAAAGACCATTATTTTTCAACAAGTTAAAGCTGTCTTGATAGAATGGGCTAGATTGATAATTGTGGCCCAAAATCGCCGCCGCTGTCTGCGCTTCGTCATTCAGACCCAAGGCAAGATACCCCTCGACAAGGCGGTGCAGCGCCTCTGGCGTGTGCGAAGTGGTTTGGAAATCGGCCACAACAATACGGAAACGGTTGATCGACGCCGCGTAATTCTTGCGCTTTAGATAATAGCGGCCAATTTCCATTTCCTTGGCGGCCAGATGGTCAAAGGCCAAGTCAAACTTTAAGATCGCGGATTTGGTGTATTCACTGTCTGGATACTGTTCGATCACCACGCGCAACGCTTGCAGCGCCTGATAGGTCAGGCCCTGATCGCGGCCAACTTCGTCAATCTGGTCATAATAAGACAGGGCCAGCAAATATTGCGCATAGGCAGCATCCTCTTCACCTGGATAGAAATCCAAATAGCGCTGCGCGGCAATGCGGGCCTCTTCGTATTTTTTGGTTGTGTGCAGCGTATAGGCCTGCATGATCAGGCCGCGCTTGGCCCATTCGGTATAGGGATACAGGCGCTCAACCTCGGTGAAATACAGAAGGGAATCTTTCGGTTTGCCCGCCCCTTCTAGAATCATCTCGCCGCGCGTGTAGATTTCTTCTGCGGTATAGGTGTCCAGCGCGCGCTCTTGCGGCGGCGCGGCGCAGGCCCCTAATGCAGCGACAAGCGCAAATGCCCCCATAAAACAAAGGCTGCGCGCCGCTGTGCCGAAACGATTGATCGTCATACCCCAAGCCCCATTATGCGCTGCCCGCCAAAACCAAAGGCGCGGGCCGCGTCATCTGCCCCTAGCTAACACATAAAATTGCGGCGCGCAAAACGGCTTTGTCACGCAATTGGGCACAAAAGCGCGCAAAGTGATTATTGCGCAGCGACCGCGCGCGGAATATCGCCGTGATGCACACCAACACCTGGCAATTTTCCGAAAATCTGCTGCTCGACCTCGGCCCATTCCCACGCGGTTGGGTCGGCAAACAACGCGCGCAAAATCGCGTTGGTCATCGAATGGCCCGCGCGATAACCCGTGTAGCGGCCCAAAATCGGCGCGCCCGCCAGTGCCAAATCGCCCAAAGCATCCAGCATTTTATGGCGCACAGGTTCGTTATCATGGCGCAAACCACCAGGAGACAGCACACGGTCGCCGTCAAACACCACCGCGTTTTCTAGCGTGCCGCCCAATGCCAGCCCGCGCGCCCGCATGGCGATCACATCTGCGTTGCGGCAAAAAGTGCGGCTGTCGGACAATTCACGCACAAACGTGCCATTGGCCATATTCAGCGCCAGCGCTTGGTGCCCAATCGCCGCATCGGCAAAATCGATTTCAAAGTCGATTTCCAGCATATCAGCTGGGGATAGGCGCACAAACGCGTCACCTTCGCGCAGTTCAATCGCTTTTTTCACCACAATCGCGCGCAGCGGCGCATCTTGCTGGGCGATGCCTGCATCCAAAATAGCAGTCACAAAAGGCGCAGCAGAGCCGTCCAAAATGGGCACTTCGGGCCCGTCAATTTCGATGGTTGCGTTTTGAATGGCGCAGCCTGCCAGCGCCGCCATGATGTGCTCAATGGTAGAAACGGAAGTGCCATCGCCATTGGCGACCAAAGTGCACAGGCGTGAAGGGATGACATTATTCCACGTTGCAGGAACGGTTTGATCTGCCCCCATCACATCTGTGCGAATAAATTGTATGCCAGAATTGGCCTTGGCGGGCAATAAAGACATCCGCACAGCCGCGCCCGAATGCAGGCCAAAGCCCGTGAATTCGATCTGCTGTGCCAAGGTTTGTTGCCGTGCCATAAACGCCGAAGTCTCCATTTGCGATTCGCTTCCGCAGTGCAGCATCGCGTCCACAATGTTTTAGGCTGTGGCAGGTCTCATCACAATTCACAGATTGTGACCAAATGTAACACGGGGCCAAGCAAAAAGCCCCAACCAAGGGCAGGGGCTTTTTACCATTATATCTAAGTATGTTAGTTTGCCTGACGTCGCAAGAAGGCTGGAATTGCAATCTTTTCTTGGTCGGAAGATAGGTCTTGCTCATCATCATAGCCCAATGGCACCGAAGGACGTGGGCGCTGTGCGGGTGCACGTTCATTGCCATCACTGCTGCCTGACATGCGGCCGATCAAGCTGCCAATGCCAAAGCGCGGCTTTTCTGCGGGTTTTTCAAAGCTGGGACGCGGCGCTGGGACTGCGGGCCGCGCGGCTGGGGCCGATTGCCCGCCCAAGTTGGGGCGCGGGGCTGCTGCAGGAGCGGGGGATTTTGCCACGGCAGCCTGCAAGCGCGCCAAAGCTTCGGGCGATGGCGAGCCTGGTTTGCGCGCTGTCGGGATGACGAAATTCTGGCTGTCATCTTCATCGTACATGTGCGCGGCTGGCGCAGGGGGCGCATAGCGTTCCGTTGCCCGCGGCATCGGCGGCAAATCATCGTTCAAAAAATCTTCAGGTTCGCGCCGTGTGGGCGTGTAATTGGGCTGAAACACAGGCGGGGCCGCTGCGGTGGCCGCAAAAAGATCTGCCGCAGGGGCGGGCGCAGGCGCGGGGGCTGGCGCAGGGGCGGCGGGGCGCAGGGGTTCGTCCATTCTGCGGCGCGGTGCGGGCGCATCCATGCGGCCTTGCTGCACATCAATGCCCGTGGCCACAACAGACACACGCATCACGCCTTCCATGCTGGGGTCCAGCGTGCTGCCGATAATGATATTTGCGTTCTCATCCACCTTTTCGCGGATCAGGTTAGCGGCTTCGTCCAACTCAAACAGGGTCAGGTCAGGCCCGCCCGTGACGTTGATCAAAACGCCCTTCGCGCCATGCAGCGAAATTTCATCCAGCAGCGGGTTGGCAATGGCTTTTTCGGCTGCTTGGCGCGCGCGGTCATCGCCCGATGCCTCGCCCGTGCCCATCATCGCCTTGCCCATCTCGTCCATAACGGCGCGCACATCAGCAAAGTCTAGGTTGATCAGGCCAGGGCGTACCATCAAATCTGTCACGCCTTTGACACCCTGATACAGCACGTCATCCGCCATACCGAAGGCTTCGGTAAACGTGGTGCGTTCGTTGGCCAAACGGAACAGGTTTTGGTTGGGGATAATGATCAGCGTATCGACGACCTTTTGCAGGGCAGCGATACCGTCCTCGGCCTGCTTCATCCGCTTATTGCCTTCAAACTGGAAGGGTTTGGTGACAACCCCAACAGTCAAAATGCCCATTTCACGCGCTGCTGCTGCGATGATGGGGGCCGCGCCCGTTCCCGTGCCGCCCCCCATCCCAGCAGTGATAAAGCACATATGTGCACCTGCCAATTGATGAACGATTTCTTCGATCGTTTCTTCTGCTGCCGCGGCTCCAACCGACGGACGCGCGCCTGCGCCCAGCCCTTCGGTGACTTTGGCCCCCATTTGAATTTTCATCGGGGCCCGAGAATTCTGAAGGGCCTGCGCGTCGGTGTTCGCAACCACGAACTCGACCCCTTCTAATTGCTGCTCGATCATATTGTTGACGGCATTTCCACCCGCGCCACCAACGCCAAACACCGTGATGCGCGGCTTTAGGTCTGCCCGGTCAGGAGTATGGATAAGGTTTAGCGCCATGATTTTGCCCGTTCTTTTGGGAAAAGGTTGCCCAGTTCCTTGGTTACTTCGTTGTCTTTTCGCCTTTTCCGTATCTTTTGCTTGACACGGTTTTTGATCTTAACCCAGATTCTATCCACAGATTCGGGCTACGTCACGCGAAAAATGTGGTAAAAGACACAATCTGGTGCAGAATTTTGTCTTTTTCATACATTTAGGCGTGTAAACTGCCTATTGTGTCACCAATTATCCCGCAGCCAACGCACAGCGCGGCGCAAACTGCGCGCTGGATAGGGCGTTTGCAGGGCTTCGAAATCCCACCATTCATCTTGCGGGTTGGCCGCAAACAGGCACAGGCCCACTGCGCTGGAAAACGCAGGGCCAGTCGCCGCTTGCGGCAGACCTTGCACGCGCAGCGGGCGGCCCATCCGCACGCGCTGGCCCAAAATGCGGGCGGCCAAATCGTCTAGGCCCGGAATTTGGCTGCAGCCCCCCGTTAGCACAATCTGGCGCGACGGCAGGCTGTCAAAGCCCGCTGCATCAAGACAGGCGCGGGTTTCTTCCAAAATCTCTTCCACGCGCGGGCGCATAATGCCAATCAGTTCGGTGCGGGAGATTTGGCGCATATCATGTTCGTAATCGCCGCTATCGCCGCCCATATCGATCATCTCGCGGTCATCCATAGATGTTGCCAGAACGCCGCCGTGTTTGGTTTTCATCCGCTCGGCAACCGCCATCGGCACGCTTAAACCCTTTGAAATATCCGACGTGATATGATCACCGCCCATGCGCACGCTATCGGCAAAGATCATATGCTTTTTCATAAAGATCGAAACCGAGGTCGCCCCGCCCCCCATATCAATGCAGGCGGCCCCCAGTTCCTGTTCATCTTCGACTAGGCTCGCCACGCCCGCGACATAGGCAGACGAGGCGATGCCCGCCACTTCCAAATCGCAGCGGCCCAAGCAATAAAGCACATTGCGCACCACATCCGCGTCAATCGAGAGCAGGTGCATATCGCAGGCCAAAACGCCGCCCGCCTGTCCGCGCGGGTCAGCAAGGCCAGATCGGTGATCCAGCGCAAAGTTCACGGGTTGGGCGTGCAGCACCTCGCGCCCATCACCAAGATGGGGCACATCGCAGGCAGCCAGCACACGGGCGACATCTTGTTCTGAAACCTCGCCGCCTTGCATGTCAATTTGCCCCGCCAGCCCATAGCTGCGCGGCTCGCCGCCTGAAAAGGTGACGATGGCGTGGCCTACGTGCACATTGGCCATTCTCTGTGCCGCTTGCACCGCAGTGCGGATGGCGCGTTCGGTTTCTGACATCATCGATATTTCGCCAAAGCGGACGCCGCGCGATCGGGTGGTGGATGCCCCAATCACCTTGAAATTGCTTTGCCCCGCCATCGGGCCTACGCCATCAATGCCGCGCGCGCGGGCGCTTTCATCAAACTTTAGGAACAGACAGGCAATTTTGGTAGTGCCAATATCCAAAATGGCAATCACGCCGCGCTGAAGGGCTGCTTTGCGCAAATCGCGCATCGCGCGCTGCGAATGATACAAATCGCTCATAGGGAACTCTCCACTGGTTTGATAAGACCAAGGCTTTCTTGGCGCTTGGTCATGGCATAAGGGGCAAGGCGCAATACGGGGCGGGGACCATAGCGCAGGTCTATGGCCAATATATCGCGGTCAAATAGGCGTTCGGCCTGATCCAGCGCCAGCGCGCGGTCTAGCGCGGCAATGGGGTTTTCGGCTGGCAGCATCAGGCGTTGGCCATAGTCCAGCACAATATCCCAGCGGCGCTGACCCATACGCACCAGCCCTTGGATACGGCCTGAAATCGGCCCAGCCGTGGCCAGAATATCCAGTGCTTCGGCTGCGGCCTCATCCGCGCCCTGCCCTGCAATCAGGGGCAAATCGGCGCGGTCGCTGCGCGCATGCAGACCCGCGACCGAGTGGCCATCACTGTCAACTAGTATAAGATGTTCGCCCTTGCGCCAAACCAGCGCGGGAACGCGTTCACTGATTTGCACGCGCAAAACCCCGCCTGATCGAATTTGCACCCGCGCCTCTGCCACGGCGGGCAGGCTTTGCGCGACATGGCGCAGGGCGGTCAAATCCAGATCAAAAGACGACATGGGCAATGTCACCTTTAACTTGCTGCGCACCGCATCGGCCAAATCGGGGGACGCGCCCTCGATTGACAGGGTGGTCATCATAAACTCTTGCCGATTTTGCACGGCGTTTTGCATGGCCGCGATATGCGCCTTGATCGCGCCCGCGCGCACGGGGTCTG
>CAXNJD010000041.1:0-7421 GCA_964202545.1 Cypionkella sp. | reverse complement strand
GCAATGGGCGGGCATATCCGATGCGCTTGCCGATTTGCGCGATGATTTGGGCGGTTTGGGTGCGCCGCTGATCATTCGCGTGGGCGGCGCGGTAGAAGTGCTGTCGCGCCTCGCAAAACGCGCCAAAATCACCCATATGATCAGCCATATGGAAACAGGGTGTGAGGCCAGCTTTGCCCGCGACCGCGCCGTGGCCGCATGGGCGCGCCGCGCAGGGGTTGCGTGGCAAGAATTGCCAGAATCGGGCGTGCGGCGCGGCTTTCGCGGGCGGGCAGGTTGGGCCTTTGCGCGCGATGCCTATGTCGCATCCGATTTAATCCCCGCGCCCGCCGCCTTGAACGCGGTTCAAGGCATTGAAGCGGGCCCAATTCCCAACGCAAGCGCGCTGCGCATCGGCATAGACGCCTGCCCGCACCGCCAAAACGCAGGCCGCACGGCAGGGCTGACTGTGATGCACAGTTTTTTCGCAACGCGCGGCGCGGGATATTCTGGGGGTATTTCTTCGCCCCTGCTGGCCGAACGGGCATGCGCGCGCATTTCGCCGCATTTGGCTCTGGGCAGCCTATCGCTGCGCGAGGTGTCGCACGCCCTTGCCGCAAAGCGCGCCGAAGGGCTGCCAAGCAATTGGGCGCGCAGCCTATCGGCCTTTGAAAGCCGCCTTGCGTGGCGCGATCACTTTATTCAAAAGCTGGAAGATCAGCCAAATTTGGACGCCGTGGCGATGCAACCTGCCAGCGATGCACTGGGCCGTCTGCAGGATTCGGGGCTGCTGGGCGCGTGGACCGCGGGGCAAACGGGCCTGCCCTTTATTGATGCGGCCATGCGCTATTTGAATGCCACGGGCTGGATCAATTTTCGCGCCCGCGCGATGCTGACATCTTTTGCCAGCTATCACCTATGGCTAGATTGGCGGGATGTCGGCGCAGAACTGGCGCGCAAGTTCACCGATTACGAGCCGGGCATCCACTGGCCGCAAATCCAAATGCAATCGGGCGTGACGGGGGTGAATATTCCGCGCATTTACAACCCCATCAAACAGGGCCTTGACCAAGACCCAAGCGGGCGGTTCATGCGCCAGTGGCTGCCCGAACTGTCCGCCGTGCCCGACGCGCATCTGCATGCCCCGTGGCGATGGTCAGGGGCGGGGCAAATATTGGGGCGCCGTTATCCCGAAGCGTTGGTTGAACCCAGCGCCGCCGCGCGCGCAGCTAAAGCGCGGCTATCGAGCATCCGCGCCACCCCCCGCGCCAAGGCCGAGGCGTTCGAGGTGCTAGAGCGCCACACCGCCCAAAGCCCGCGCCGCGCGTCCAGCCAAAGCGCCGCCTTGCCGGCGCGCAAATCTGGCCCAGATAAAGGGCAGATGGTTATGGAGTTTTGACATGCCCAAGATGCGCCGCAAGGCCGATTTGCCGCGCAAAACCTGCGCCGCCTGCGGGCGCGAGATGGTCTGGCGCAAGGCGTGGGAAAAGGTCTGGGATGAGGTGAAGTATTGCTCGGATGCGTGCAGGTCTGGTAAAATCGGCACGGGCAAAGGGGGGGCTCGCCCCCCCACGCTTCGCTCCCCCTGAGGATATTTTCAGAGTTAGGAAACGCGCAGTCCTAAAGGCTTTGCGCATAGGCCTCTAGCTGGCTTGCAACCGTGCCCCAGCCATCGAAAAAGCCCATCGCCTTATGCTGGGCGGCGGATTCTGCGCTGCGATGGCGGGCAACGGCGGTGTAACGCGTGCGGCCATTGCCAATATCTTCAAAGGTCAGGATTGCCGTCATAAAGGGTTCGGCAGCGGGCTTCCACCCCGAGGTATAGGTATCTGTAAACACGAGTTTTTCATTTGGAATGACTTCCAGATACACGCCCTTGTTTTCCATGATCTGCCCCTCCACATCAAATGTGGTGTTGCACGCCCCACCTGCACGCACGTCCAGTTCGCATTTGGTCACACGGTTAGGTTTAGGCACAAACCAATGCGGCAGGTGTGCGGGATCGGTCCAGCATTTATACACCAAATCGCGGGGCGCGTTCAAATCGCGCGTTAGGATCAGATCTAATTCAGGGTCATAAGTCATCGGATTTCCTTATCAATTGGTCAAGGTAGTGCGACAAACGGTCGGTCTGGGCTGCCATCTTGGTGCGGGTATCCTTGATCCACTGGGTGGCCCCGTCCAAACCATCTGCGCGGGCTGTGCATATCCGTTGGCGGCCTTGTTTTTGGGTGGTAATCAGGCCCGCCTCTTCCAGCACGGCCAAATGGCGCTGAATTGTGGGCAAGGCAAAACCGCTCGGCTCGGCCAGTTTGGCCATCGGCTGTGGGCCAGCGCCGAGTTGCACCATAATGGCCCGGCGCGTCGGGTCGGACAGCGCGTGAAACAGGCGCGAAAGATCTGGCTCATACTTAGTCATACAGCTAACTAACCTAAGTAGTATAAAACAGTCAACCTCTTACCTCTGCGCCTTGTCTTCAATGCGGGCGCGAAACTGTTACCCGCAATTCTCAAGAAAATCGGGGCGGGAAAGATTTGCGCTTTGCTGCAGGCGGTGTAGGCTGGTCGCAGGCACAATAAGGGGACAACCATGGCAGGGCAAGTCAGCAGAACCATACGCAGCGGGCTGGCGGTGGACAGCCGTTTGGCCGATTTTGTGGACCTACGCGCGCTGGTCGGCACGGGTATAGATGCCGCCGCCTTTTGGGATGGGTTTGCAGCCCTGCTGGCAGAATTCACCCCCCAAAACCGCGCGCTTTTGGCGCGGCGCGCAGATTTACAGGCCCAAATCGACAATTGGCATTGCGCCCATCGCGCTGCGCCGCACGACCATATCGCCTATCAGCAGTTTCTGAAAGATATCGGGTATATCGCCCCATCTGGCCCCGACTTTCATATCGACACCACTGGGGTTGATCCAGAAATAGCCCGTATCGCAGGGCCGCAACTGGTGGTTCCCATCACCAATGCCCGCTATGCGCTGAATGCCGCAAACGCGCGTTGGGGCAGCCTTTATGATGCCCTTTACGGCACGGATGCCATGGGCAGCCCCGCGCCCGCAGGAGGGTATGAGCGTGGGCGCGGCGCGCGCGTGGTGGCGCGAGCACGCGTGTTTTTGGATGATACTTTCCCGATTGCCGGTGCGTCGCACGCCGATGTGCGGCGCTATCAAATCATAAACGGCGCGCTCTTGGTCGATGACCTGCCGCTGGTTTCCCCCGAAAAATTCGCAGGCTACCGCGGCCATCCAAAGGCCCCTGATGCGGTTTTGCTGCGCAACAATGGCCTGCACGCGGAACTGGTGTTCGACCGCACGCATCCTGTGGGTTCGCGTGATCAGGCAGGTCTGGCCGATATTGTCATCGAAGCCGCGCTATCGGCCATTATGGATTGCGAAGATTCGGTCGCCTGTGTGGACGGCGAAGACAAGGCGCTGGCCTATGCCAATTGGCTGGGCCTGATGCAGGGCAATCTAACGGCGCATATGGAAAAGGGCGGGCGCATGATGACCCGCACCCTGAATGATGACCGCAGCTATACCGCGCCAGATGGCAGCGCGCTGACGATCAAGGGCCGCGCGCTGATGTGGATCCGCAACGTGGGCCATCTGATGACAAACCCCGCCATTTTGCTGCCCGACGGCAGCGAAGTGTTCGAAGGGTTGATGGACGCTATGGTGACAACCACCATCGCCCTGCACGATCTGCGCAAAACTGCTGGCCTGCGCAATTCGGCGCAGGGGTCGGTCTACATCGTGAAACCAAAGATGCACGGGCCTGATGAAGTGGCGTTTAGCGATGCCGTGTTCGCGCGCATCGAACAAATGCTTGGCCTGCCTGCGAACACGATCAAAATCGGCGTGATGGACGAAGAACGCCGCACTTCGGTAAACCTGAAAGAATGCATTCGCGCCGCCCGTCACCGCATTGCCTTTATCAATACGGGGTTTCTGGACAGAACAGGCGACGAAATACACACCTCGATCGAGGCAGGCCCATTTTCGCGCAAAGATTTCATCAAACGCAAATCGTGGATCGGCGCATATGAAAACCAGAACGTCGATATCGGGCTGGAATGTGGCCTGTCTGGGCGGGCGCAAATTGGCAAGGGCATGTGGGCCATGCCCGATATGATGGCCGCCATGCTGGAAGCGAAGATCGACCATCCCCGCGCGGGGGCCAGTTGCGCATGGGTGCCCAGCCCAACGGCGGCCACGCTGCACGCGCTGCACTATCACAAGGTGGATGTATTTGCCGTGCAGGCCAAAATAGCGGCAGGCGGGCGGCGCGGGCATCTAGAAACGCTGCTGGAAATTCCACTTGCGAGCTACCGCGCCTGGACACCTGCGCAAATCATGCGCGAAGTGGACAATAACGCGCAAGGCATTTTGGGCTATGTTGTGCGCTGGGTCGATCAGGGGGTCGGCTGCTCCAAAGTGCCAGATCTAAACGACGTCGGCCTGATGGAAGACCGCGCCACCTGCCGTATTTCGGCCCAAGCCTTGGCCAATTGGCTGCTGCACGGGGTGGTATCCGAGGATGACGTTCTGGCATCTTTGCGCAAAATGGCCGCCGTGGTCGATGCGCAAAACGCCGCCGATCCCGTCTATCGCCCAATGGCCCCCGATTTTAATGGCATCGCGTTCAATGCCGCGCGCGATTTGGTTCTGAAAGGGCGGGTGCAACCATCTGGCTATACCGAGCCGATTCTGCACGCGGCGCGTCTTGCGTTGAAGGCGGGAAATTAGGGGCTTTGCCCCTTTTTGCCTTCGGCAAATTCACCCTAGGATATTTTCAGAGTTAGGAAGCAAAAGACCTTCTGCCTGCTTCCTAACTCGACAAATATCCTGGGGGGAGCGCAGCAAAGGCTTGCCAAGTTCCTTCGCAGCTTGGGGGCGAAGGCCCCCTACCCTGCATCAATTGCAATCGCATGGATGCGGGTTGTTAAATCACCCAGCGCCGCGTTCACCGCACGATGGCGGGCAAGGCGCGTCATTGGGGCAAGGTCTGGCGCGCGGATAAAAATGGAAAAATGGCTTTCCCCCGTGCCATCATCGCCCGAATGCCCCGCATGGCTGGCCGAGTCGTTGACCACACGCAAAGCGGTGGGCTGGAATGCCGCAGTCAATCGCTGGGTAATCTGATCTGCTGCGGTGATTTTTTGCATGATTTCCTCTTCAAAAGGGCTGGGAATAAGACTATGCTCACAGCCCCGAATATGAAAGGCCCGACATGACCTCTCGCCCCCCGTTTGAGTTTGATATCAGCGTCAAATCCGACAAGGCCAAGCGCAAAACCACGCGCCGGGGCATGTCGGGGGCGTTTGAAACGTCCAATAAGGGCTGCGATTTTCCCGGCTGCAAGGAAAAGGGCGCGTACCGTGCGCCCAAGCACCCCGATATTTTGGATCAATTTTTTTGGTTCTGCCGCGACCATGTGCGCGAATATAATCTGAAATGGAACTTTTTTGGCACCGCGACGGATGAAGAATTTCAAAAGCTGCTGGAAAAAGATCGTTTGTGGGAGCGCGAGACGAAACCCTTTTCCCGCAAAGATGACGGCAATGCGTGGCACCGCCTTGGCGTGGATGATCCGCACGCGCTGCTGGGCGAAAATTCCACGCGCAATCCAGCCAAGCCCACATCGAATGCCACGCGCAAATTGCCCCCCACCGAACGTAAGGCGATCGAGATTTTGGATGTGCGCGACACATGGACAAAAACAGAAATTCGCAAGGCCTATAAAGGACTTGTCAAAGATCTGCACCCCGACATGAACGGCGGGGATCGCAGCGACGAAGACCGCCTGCAAGAAGTGGTCTGGGCATGGGATCAGATCAAAGACAGTCGTTATTTTAAGGAATAACGCACCCAAGGTCTGCCGTGTGCGGCACCTATTTTAGGCACGCGCTGCAAAGCCGTATTTCAGCAGCCACATGGCAATGCGTTCCGCGTCAAAGCGCGATATAGCCCCGCGCGCGCCCGCCGATGCTGCAACCATATCGTCCAGGGTGGCCCCACCCGCCCCTGCCGCCAAAATAACGCCCAACCCCAGTTCAATTTGCGCGGGTTCAGCAAAGAAGCGGCCCAAGGTTTTGTAATTGCGCACGCCCAGAACTGTGTTCAGCGGCACACGCGTGCTGCCTGCTACCAAGCGCAGCGTATCTGGGGCCACAGTCTGCGTTGGGTAGCCTGCAAACAGTGCTGTGGGCGATGGCGCTATGGGTAGCAAATGGGCAGGTTTGCGAAGATAGGCCGCAGTGGATGCGCGGCGGATGCGGTCTTGTTCGGCCCAAAGATCCTGCATTTGTGGCACCACAACGCGCCAGTCATACAGCGCCCGCGCCCGCGCCAGCCCTGCAGCACCCATGCGGGCGCGCAAATCAGGATCGCGCGCCAATTGCACAATGCGCGCGGTCAATTCGGGCAGATCAATTTCGGTCATGGCAGATGTGCTGCCGCAATATTGTACATAATTGTCGATCCCGCCCTGATAGCGCAGCGCTTCGGGGGCCAGCGTGGGCGCGGGCAGCATGCGCGAGGTGATGCGAAATCCCACCTCGGGCGAGACGGTATCTTTCATCCCATCCCAATCGGACACCAGCAGCGGCAAGCCAGCTGCCATACCTTCCAACGGGGCAAGGCCAAAGGTTTCTTGAATGTTATCAATCAAGAAGGTGAAGACATCTCGCCCGATAGGGTGGCGCGGCGGTCGGCCGCAGATGCGCCATCCAGCAGGTGAAAGCCCACATCAGGCATCAGTTGCGCAGCGCCCTGTTCAAACACACGGCGCGAATAATCCTCGCGGAACTGCCCGCAAAACACGACATGCAGTTTTTGCCCTGCAAGTTGTTTTTGCGCCGCTTGCATGCTCAGATAAATCGGCAGCGGGTCAAACTTTTCATGCGGGGTCAGGCGGGCGATGGTGGCAAAGACCACATCCCCCTCGCCCGCGCCAATGCGGGCCCGCAGCAGCGCGCGGGCGGCCTCATCGCGCGCAAAATCATCGGTATGAATGCCCAAAGGAATGACAGGCAGCATCGGGCGTGGCGGCAGGTTTGCCCCAAAGCGCGCGCGCAGATGTTGGTCAATCAGATCAAAGGTAAAGGTTGTCGATTGTAGGACAGATGTGCTGGTGCAAATCACTGCGTCCCAAGGGCAGACGGGGCCAGTGCGCAGTTCCATCCAGCCGTTCATAACGGCGGCGGTCGATGTAGTATGCGTAATCCCGCACAGCGACCAGGTTCCCGTGCCATGCGGCGCGCGGCGCCACGCCTCGGCGGTGAAATTGGGGCTGGGGTAAAACACTGTGCCCACGCCTATGCGGTGCGGGCGTAAAAGCGGAGTATGGCGCACTGGTACGGCAGGTCGCAATGCTGCAGCCAAATCGCGCACGGGGCCAATTTCGCCCTCGCCTTTGGCCAGCAGAACAAATTCCTCCACA
>CAXNJD010000040.1:0-7521 GCA_964202545.1 Cypionkella sp. | reverse complement strand
CGCCGCGATCATTCAGCATCATCGTATAAACAATACGCCCCTCGGCCACATCCATCTGCGCGCTGCAAACGCGGTTCAAGAACGCGCAAGCACCTGGCCCCTCAACACGGATTTTCCCGAAACTTGTCATATCAAACAGCCCAACCCCCGTTCGCACGGCCAAATGTTCCGTGCGCTGGTTGTCAAACCAATTCTGCCGCTTCCAACTGTATTCGTAGGCGCGCGTCTGGCCTTCATTCGCAAACCAATTCGCCCGCTCCCACCCCGCCACTTCGCCAAACACCGCACCGCGCGCGGCCAAATGGTCGTGAATCGGGCTGCGCCGAACCCCGCGCGATGTCTCCATCTGGCGGTAAGGAAAATGATCAGCATAAAGCAAGCCCAGCGTCTCGGACACCCGTTCTTTTAGGTATTTGCGGTTGCGTTGAAACGGCTGCGCGCGCCGAATATCCACTTCCCATAAATCAAAAGGCGGCGCGCCTTCGGTAATCCAATGCGCTAGCGCCATGCCCGCCCCGCCAGACCCTGCAATACCAACCGAGTTATACCCCGCCGCAATCCAGTACCCGCCCAGCTCTGGCGCCTCGCCCAGATAATAGCGATCATCAGGGGTAAAGCTTTCAGGCCCGTTGAAAAATGTATGAATGCCTGCGGTTTGGAACATCGGCAGACGTTCAGCAGCCATTTCCAGTATGGGGGCAAAATGATCCCAATCTTCGGGCAGCGTGTCGAACATGAAATCTTCGCGGATGCCGTCCATGCCCCAAGGTTTGGCTTTGGGTTCAAACGCCCCCACCATCATTTTGCCCGCATCCGATTTGTAATAGGCGCATTCATCGGGCACGCGCAAAACAGGCATATGGCCCAGCCCCGCAATCGGTTCGGTGACAAGATAAAAATGCTCGCAGGCATGCAGCGGCAAGGTCACTTTCGATTGCGCAGCGAGTTCGCGCCCCCACATGCCAGCGCAATTGACGACCACATCGGCGGCAATATGCCCCGCAGCCCCGTCCGCGCCCACATAATCAACCCCCGAAACGCGCCCGTCTTTTTGGGTGACGCCAACCACTTTGGTATGCTCAAATATCTGCGCGCCTGCCATGCGCGCGCCCTTCGCCAGCGCCATAGCGATATTGGCAGGGTCGCATTGCCCATCCAACGGCAAATGCACCGCGCCCACGACGCCGTTTATGTTCAAATGCGGATACATCGCTTTGGCCTCGGTTGGCGATATTTCCTGCACATCCACATCAAAAATCCGCGCCACCGTGGCTTGCCGCAACAATTCCTCATGCCGATGTGCCGTCAGCGCCACCGAAATGCTACCCACCTGCCGCATTCCCGTTTCAATCCCCGTCTCGGCGGCCAGTTTAACATATAAATCCGCCGAATACTTCGCCAGCCGCGTCATATTGGCCGATCCGCGCAGCTGCCCAATCAGCCCCGCCGCGTGCCATGTCGTGCCTGACGTCAATTGCTTGCGCTCTAACAGCGCAATATCCTTCCAGCCCATTTTAGCCAAATGATAGGCCACCGACGCGCCCGAAACGCCCCCGCCAATAATCACTGCCTGTGCGTGGCTTGGTATCTGTGCCATCTGCCTGCTTCCTTACTCTACAAATATCCCACGGGGGCGCGGGGGTGTGAAACCCCCGCTTCTATCGACAATTACGCCCTCAGCCGCGCATTCGCGCCGTCCCACAGGGGTGCATCTTCTTGCACCACCGCAGTGTAACGGTGTCCAAAAATCTCAATTTCCAACTTGGTTCCCGCCACGTTCAAATCCGCCCGTAGCATCCCCAGCGCAATGGATGCCCCAACGCGGTGGCCAAAATACCCGCTGGTGGTTTCCCCCACAATTGTATTGCCCGTCCAAATATTCGACATGTAAGGCGCGTCATGGTCGGGGCTGTCCACAATCAGCGTGGCAAAAGTCTTGGCCACACCGCGCTGCCTTTCGGCCGCCAGCGCCGCTTTGCCCCTAAAGGCAGGCTTAGCCCAATCGACAAACCGCTCTAGCCCGCCTTGCAGCACCGTATAATCGGTCGACAAATCGCCCTTCCATGCGCGGTAGCCCTTTTCGATACGCAAACTGTTCAGCGCAAACATGCCAAAGGGTTTCAGACCCAAGGGCGCACCCGCAGCCATAACCGCATCCCAAACCGCAGGGGTATCGCCTAAGCGCGAATGAATTTCCCAGCCCAGTTCCCCCGCAAAAGACACGCGCATCAAAAACACCTCGCGCCCCGCAATTGCGGCCCGCTGCCATGTTAGCCAGCCTTTGGTCAGATCAGCATCCGAAACAGCTGCCAAAATCTCGCGCGATTTGGGGCCAGTTAGGATTTGCGTCGACCATTCCGCAGAATGATCAATCAAACTTAGCCCCTGCGCTAAGTGACGCGATAACCAATCATAATCATGCAGTTGCGCCGTTGCCGCGGTAATCAGCAGCATCTCATCGGGCCCAAGCCGCGCGACGGACATTTCCGTCACAATCCGCCCGCCCTCATCGGCGAAATAAGCAAGGCCCACGCGCCCGATACTCGGCAATTTGCCCGTGATCTGTGCCGCCAGCCAATCTGCCGCCCCCGCGCCCGAAAGGTGAAAGCGCGAAAATCCGGGCAAGTCCAAAATCCCTGCCGCATTCTGCACCGCCGCGCATTCTGCTTTCACAGCCTCATACCACGGGCCTTTGCGCGCCCATGTGCGCTGCGCATCTTCGGATATGTCATCGCCAGCGCGCGCATACCACAGCGCGCGCTCCCACCCGTTATAGGGGCCAAACTGCGCGCCCAATGCTGCCGTTTTGTCATGCACCGCAGACAGTTTCTTGCCGCGCCCTTCGGGCCATGCGTGGTGGGGAAAATGGATGGCATATTCATGCCCGTACACTTCCATCCCCTTGGCCACGCAATATTTTTCATCCTCGAACCCTGTAAAGCGGCGCGGATCACAAGACCACATATCCCATTCGGTGGCCCCTTGGGTCACCCATTCGGCCAGCACTTTGCCCGCCCCGCCCGCCTGACAAATGCCAAAGGTAAAGACACATGCCTCGAACGCGTTTGGAACTCCTGGCATTGGGCCAATCAGCGGGTTGCCATCAGGCGTATAGGGGATTGGGCCGTTGATCACCTTGGAAAGCGGGGCCTTTTCCAGCAGCGGCACGCGCGCCATGGCATCGTTGATATACCATTCCAAACGCTCCAAATCATCGGGGAACAATTGGAACGAAAAATCTTCAGGGAATGGATCAGAAGCATCCACCCAATGCGCGCGGCCATTGCGCTCGTATGGGCCAAGGTTAAAACCGTTCTTTTCCTGCCGCAGATAGTAACTTGAATCTACATCGCGCAGCAGCGGCAGCTTTTTGCCCGTCTCTTTCGTGCGCGCTTCAACCTCTGGGACAGTGTCAAACACCAAATACTGGTGCGACATCACCATCATCGGCAGATCGCGGCCAAACATTTTGCCCACTTCGCGCGCATAATAGCCCGCCGCATTGACAACGATATCGCAGGTTATCTGCCCCTTGGGCGTACTCAAAACCCATTTATCGCCCACACGCGCCACGCCCATCACGGGGCAAAACCGCTCCACATGCGCGCCCAAATTGCGCGCGCCTTTGGCCAAGGCTTGGGTCAATTGCGCGGGGTCAATGTCGCCATCATAGGGATCATACAGCGCGCCCATCAAATCATGCGTTTCCACAAAGGGATAAATCGCCTTGATCTCATCAGGTTGCAGCAGCCGCAGATCCATCCCCTGATAGCGGCCCATCCCCACCACACGGGCAAATTCGGCCATGCGTTCGGGGGTGTGGGCCAGCCGCACCGACCCCGTAACATTGTAATTCATCGGATAATCGACCGCCTCGCCAAGACCGCGGTACAGCTCGGCCGAATAGCGCTGCATGTTCATAATTGACCAACTGGATGAAAACGTCGGCACATTGCCCGCCGCATGCCATGTCGAGCCTGCCGTCAGCTCATTCTTTTCCAGCAGAACGCAATCGGTCACGCCTGCCTTTGCCAGATGATACAGGCAAGATGCCCCAACCGCCCCGCCTCCAATGACAACAACCCGTGCGGTAGTTGGAAAATTTGACATGTTCGCGCCCCATATTCGCCGTAATTCCTGTCCACCATCGCCCAGCCAAAAAAGTCTTTCAATCGCCCAAATTCGGCCCTATTGATCGATGAAACCGATCAGCAATCAAATGCAATCAGGAGCCTTTATGCAAACCGAATTGATCGACACGTTTTTAGACTTGGTGGAAACGCGCAGCTTTCATCGCACAGCCGAACGGCTGAACGTGACGCAGTCGACCATTTCCGCCCGTGTTGTGGCGCTTGAGGAAAGCGTTGGCGCGCGGCTGTTCACGAGGTCGCGCGCAGGAACGAACCTAACTACTGAAGGGCTAAAATTCGAAGCGCACGCACGCGGCATGCGCCATGCTTGGACCGAGGCGCAGCGCGCGGTGTCGGCCAGCGGCACTAAGGCGCTGAACCTGCGCATCGGAATCCAGCACGATCTGGCCACAGGCGAGCGCGGCCAGCAAATTGGCAATTGGATCGCGTCTTTCCGAAAGGCGCTGCCCGAATGCGGATTTTACATTGAACCTGATTATTCCGCACAGATGTGCAACGATATCGCGCGCGGGATTTTGGATTTCGCGGTGATCTTTACGCCGCAGTCCCATGCCGATTTGCACATCGCATCGGTGGGCGAGGTCAGCTATCGGCTAGTCTCGTCCAGCGGCAACAAACGCGCCGATCTATCGGTTGACAATTATGTCCGCGCGTCATTTGCCCCTGCCTTTGACAGTATCCACGCCGCCGCCCTGCCCGAAATGGCAGGGGCATCGCTGGCATCGGGCCAAAATGCCGCGATGGTCGGACTGTTGACGGCCATGGGCGGCGCGGGCTTTGTGATGGAGGACAGCGCCGAAGCCCTGATCGCCACTGGCCGCTTTCACATGGTAAAAGATGTCGAACCTATCACCCAACCCGTTTACGGTGTGGTGCATCTGCGCCACCGCACATCAGGTATGCACAAACGTCTTGCGCAAATCGTGCAACGCAAAATGGCACAGTCGCGGTTGATGGCCGCTTAGGCCAGAATAACACCCACAACCACCATCATCAACCCAAGACCAGACAGCGCGAGCGCACCCACATTCCACACCAAAGCGCGCTGCATCGCAGCCCTCAGGGCGACATCGTCCATACCCGCACGGCGCGCGCGCATCACCAAAACCGCCGAGTAAATCAGCCCGATCAGCCCGACCAGCGTCACGCCTGCCCCGCCCCAAATCAGATATTCCATGCCGCCCCCTATCGTGCATCCGCCCGCGCTGCCTATCGCGCAAAACACCGCGCTTCAAGCGCTGCGCACCCTTGATCCCGCCCGCCCATCCGCTTAGGTATCGGCCTGCACATATCACAGGAGCGCCCGATGAACACCTCGCCCGATAGCTACAATGTCGCCGCCGACGAATTGCGCCAGTTCATTGAACGCATCGAACAGCTTGACGCCGAAAAGCGCGATCTGGCCGAGCAACAAAAAGAAGTGATGGCCGAGGCGAAAGGGCGCGGCTATGACACGAAAGTCATGCGAAAAGTGATTGCTCTGCGCAAACGCAAACCCGACGAGATTGCCGAAGAAGAGGCGATTATGGATATGTATAAATCTGCCTTGGGCATGGCCTAGCCGCAGCAAAGGGGGCGTATGCCGCCCCCTCGGCGCAATCGCGCCTCACCCCCGCAGGATATTTTCAGAGTTAGGAGGCAGGCAATCCGTATGTGCCTTCCTAACTCCAAAAATATCCTGGGGGGAGCGAAGCGGGGGGCAAAGCCCCCCTACTGCCTAAGGCTGAATGAACGTGACCTTGCCCGAAGCGATAATCTTGGCCACATCTTCCTCATAAATCGAGGTGAGATCATCGACCATGTCCTGATCCCAAGTTGGCATCTCGATCGCCTGTTCAATCCGTTCTGGCAAGGCAAATTTGTCCAAAAAGGCCGACACGATTTTGCGGCGCTGATCAATCGTTGCGGGTGGGCGGGTTTCTATGTAGGCCTGCATCCGCGCGAGCCCCTCGCCCGACATCAGCATCGCCAAAAGTTCGCTTTCCGCGACCAAGGGCTGATCGGCGGGCAGTCCTGCGACGGATCGCAGCACTTCGGGCCAAATCAAAGGGGTATCTTCGTCGCACCACACCGTAAGCTGGGCCGTAGGGTTGGTTTCCAATATACGGGCGATGACATAAGACCAGCGCAACTCGTACGGGTCACTGCCCGCCAGAAACGCATCATAACTTTCAGGTTTATTGCGCCGATACAAAAGCGGCAGCATCGTAGCGGGGTTGCGCAAGGCAAGGCAAAACTCGACCTCATCATCGGGAAACAGGTTTGAAAAAGCGCGGACGCGTTCGCCCGCCGCAGGATAAAGCGTTTCGCGCAAAACATAAGGCGGCAAGGCCAAAAACCCGTCCCATGAAAACACCGCGCGTTCGGTAGATGTGTCGCCAAGTATCTGCCCCAGCACCTCTTCTTGCTGCTCGGCGCTGGCGGGTTTGCCGCGCAGTTTGATCGCCAAATCGCGCAGCAAGGCACGGTAGATTTTCGGATCGGGCACGGCGACGCCCTCGGCCGCCAAGGCCTGTTGATTGGCGGCCAAACAGGTCAATAAGCGCCCCTCATCGGTAAAATGGGCACCAAGGTGATATACGATTTGCATCTTCGAAGTGTTCTACTGATTATTTACTCGCTCAAACTATAAGCCGCCTTTCTGGACATGCAATGCGCATTGCGCTAGCCATGACCGCAATGGCCATTCAGAACTCACCTTTCCCGCCCGCCCGACGGCGCGCCGCGCGCGGCCTAAGCGCGTGGACGATTGCGGCCGTGCTTGTAGGCGTGATTGTCATTGCACCCCTGCTGTCGATCCTTTGGCTGGCCATGTCGCCAAGCGAGCCGATTTGGGGCCCTTTGCTGCAAACAGTGTTGCCGCGCTATTTCTTCACAACGCTGCGCATGATGCTGGCGGTGGGCCTGATGGCGGCGATCATGGGGGCTGGGGCAGCGTGGCTGGTCACGCTGTATCAGTTTTGGGGCAGCCGCGCGCTGTCGGTGCTGCTGCTGTTTCCCCTTGCGATCCCTGCCTATGTTGGGGCCTATGCCTTGGTAGATAGCCTTGATTATGCAGGCTGGGTGCAAACGGCTCTGCGCGCCAGTTTTGGCTGGCAGAACGCGCGGGATTATTGGTTTTTCGAAGTGCGATCAGAAGGTGCTGCAGCGCTGGTTTTGGCCTTTGCGCTGTATCCTTATGTCTATCTTATGGTGCGGGCCGCGCTGCGTGAACAGGCAGGTGGCGCGCTGGAGGTTGGGCGCGCCTTGGGCCTTGGCCCACTGTCGCTGTTTTCGCGTCTTGGCCTGCCCATGCTGCGCCCCGCTTTGGCCGCAGGCACTGCGTTGGTTATGATGGAAACGGTGGCTGATTTTGGCACCATGCAACATT
>CAXNJD010000039.1:0-7669 GCA_964202545.1 Cypionkella sp. | reverse complement strand
AGACGTTCCATTCTGCCTCGATTGCGGGGCCGAAAAAGGTTTCCGACATGGCTACTTTTCCAGCCGGAAACAGAATAATCGCCCCGCCCTTGGCCAAATGCGCCATCGTGTCGTTGCGCATTTTTAGCCCCAGTTCGCGCGCGTTTTCTTCGTGCGGAAAGGGGACGGGAATCATGAATTCTTCAATTTCGGGAATGCCAGTGAGCAGCGAGCGGGTTAAAATTTTGAAATCTCCGCGCACGCGCGACAGCATCTCGCCCATGATCATGCCGTCCACAAGCCCGTGCGGATGGTTGGCCACCACCACCAGCGGCCCCGTTTTGGGGATCAGTTCAATTTCTTCTGGCGGGGTCTGGATGTAGATTCCCATTTGCTTGACCGCCTTTGACCAGAACGGCACACCAAACGGCACACCAGTGCGTTCAAAATCACGAATCGCTCGCAGCAGGGTGACTTTGGCAGTTATCCATTCAATGGCGCGAATCGTTCCTGCCTTAAAAGGGTTTTTGAACGTGCCTGCATAGGACAGGCGGCGCATGTCATATTTCTTGGCAACGACGGGGGGCGTTGGCAGCAAAGCCTCATTCATTGGTTCCGAAATTTTCGTCACAAAAGACCCTGTCTAAAAATCTTCGCCAAAGCGATTTGCCACCAGATCGGCCAAAGCGCGTAATAGCGCGTCCGCCTCGGTGCCTTCCGTTGCCACTTCAATACTGGTTCCGCGCGAGGCTGCCAACATCAAAAGCCCCATGATCGAATCGCCCGACACATCCATTCCGTCTTTGCTGACAGTGCAAGTGGCGTCGAACTTTTCAACCACTTCAACGAATTTCGCCGAAGCACGGGCATGCAATCCCTTTTCGTTGATAATATTCAACACCTGCCCCGACATTCACACAGTTCCATCAATTGTCATTGAATTCAAATATTTACGCCCAGCCTCTAGGGCCGATGCCACTGCTTCATCAACGGGCAGGTCGCGCGATTTGGCCAGCTTAATCAGCAGCGGCAAATTCGCGCCATAGATAATGCGCCGCCCTTGGCCAGAACAGGCCATCAGCGACAAGTTGGAAGGCGATCCGCCGAACATATCCGTCACCATTACAACGCCCTTGCCCTGATCGACTGCATCGCTGGCGGCGCAAATTTCGGCCTGTTTTGCGGCGCGGTTGTGATCGTCTTCGATGGATATGGCAACCATCGCGGCTTGTTTACCGACAACATGCTCTACTGCGGACAAATATTCCCGCGCTAGGCCGCCATGAGCTACGATCACAATTCCGATCACGCGGATGTTTCCTTGGGCTGTTTGGGCAGGGCAGAAGCCTTGCGTTCTATCTCTCGGTGACGTTTTGACACTGGCCAGCCAGCATCTGCAAGCACTTTGCCTAATTTTTCTACAACAGCAACAGATCGGTGCTGTCCGCCCGTGCAGCCAAAGCCGATGGAAAGGTGCGATTTACCCTCGTGGCGGTGCGCAGGAAGCAGTAGCAAGATCAACTGTTCAACCTGCGCGAAGAAGGGCGCGAACAGGGGGTCTGCCTGCACATAGGCGGCAACTGCACTATCGCGCCCGTCTTTGTCGCGCAAATCGTTGTCCCAATGCGGATTTGCCAAAAATCGGCAATCTAGGACCAGATCAAGACCGCGCGGCAAGCCCCGCTTATAGCTGAACGATTGTACACTTACAGACATTTGCGCGGCTGCGTCGCGGCCAAAGACTTGGGCGATTTCGGCCTTCAGGTCATGCTGCGACAGTTCGGATGTGTCAATCAAATGGTCGGCGCGCGCGCGGATTGGGGCCAAAAGATCTATCTCGCGTCCAATCCCTTCGGTGGGGGTTTCATCCATCGCCAAAGGATGTCGGCGGCGTGTCTGATTATAACGGCGGATCAATTCTGATTCGGAACAGTCTAGGTATAACACTTGCAACCCCATACGCGGATCGCGTGTCAGCGTGTCGATCAGTTCAATTAGAGCGCTGGCAGAAAAATCGCGGTTGCGCACATCCAGTCCCAACGCAATGGGCCGTGGCAGGCTAGGCCCATCAATCAAACGTGGAACCAGCGACATGGGCAGATTATCGATCACCTCATAGCCCAAATCCTCAAAGGCGTGGATTGCAGTGCTGCGGCCAGCGCCCGAAGGGCCAGTGATAAAAACCAAGTTGCTGGCCGTGTCGGGCAAAGGACTAGTCCTTGGGTTTACGCGCTGCGAGTTCCTATAAAATAGCACATCAGCGCCGAAGGAAAGTGCGGCGCAGCCTGGAAAGGCAGAAATTCCACCTCGACCTCCAACAACTGAAGGCTGCGCGGCGATGGGATTCGCTCAAAAGATGAATCAGATAGATTAACCGCAGCTTTAACTTGTATATGTTCGCAAAATGGTAGGCGCAAAATACCAATACCGCGCGCCTCGATCAGCCCCGCTATCTCGGCGGGTGCGCGCGCATATAGCCTGTCTTGTTCCGCCCAAATCTCGCAGCGGTCATCGGCCACCAGTTGCGCGCCAAGTGCAATCATTTGCAGCGCCAGTGCCGACTTACCCGCACCAGATGGCCCAAGAATCAGCAGCCCTTTGCCATTGGCGGCAACGCAGCTTGCGTGAATGTTCTGAAAGGCTGGCGTTCGGGCCATTGCTTAAATCGGCAAGCCCACAACAAAGCGGGCACCCAAGGGTTCGGACGCTGCATCTGCCTGCGTTGGGCGAATATTTTCGGCCCAGATTACGCCACCATGCGCTTCGACGATCTGTTTGGATATCGATAGGCCCAAACCCGAATTATTTCCAAAATGGGTTGGTGGGCGGTCGGAATAGAACCGCTTGAACACCTTGGATAGCGCCTGTTCAGGAATGCCTGGGCCAGTGTCTTCCACAACGATCAAAAGGCGGTGGTCGCGCTGACGCGCCCAGACCCGCACCGCATCGCCATCTTCGCAAAAAGAAATTGCGTTGGTGATCAAGTTGACAAAAACCTGCGCCAAACGCTCTTCCAGCCCGCGCACGATGATCGGATCTTTGGGAAAATCGGTAATAAATTCGACACCCTTTTCCTGCGCCTGCTGCCCAAGATGGTCGCATAGGCGGGTGAGGGTTTGGATTAGATTTACATCTGTCTCTTGTTCTTTGACCAGTTCGCTATCAAGCCGCGACGCGTTGGAAATATCGGTCACAAGGCGGTCCATGCGCCGCACGTCATGTTCGATCACATCCAGCAATTTCTCGCGCTGATCATCGCGTTTTGCCACGCGCATGGTACCTACTGCCGAGCGGAGGCTTGCCAGCGGGTTCTTGATTTCATGCGCGACATCGGCGGCGAATTGTTCGTTGCTTTCGATCCGATCATACAGCGCCGAAACCATGCCGCGCATCGCAATAGACAGGCGGCCAATTTCATCGGGCCGCGCTGCCAAATCGGGAATGCGCACGCGACCCGCCTGCATTTTGGTGATGTTGCGATCGCGGCCCATTTCGGCAGCGGCCGCAAGGTCTGACAGTGGATTAGCGATGGTCGAGGCCAGAACCATAGACAGGCCCGTGGACACCAACAGCGCAATCAAGAACATGCGCAAGATCTGTTCTCGTTCGTTGCGGACAAGGCGGTCAATTTCGCCGGCTGGCGAGGACAGGGCGACGACACCCAAAACACGCCCCGCATCAATGATAGGCGTTGCCACTGAAAAACTAGCCCCGTCTTGGCCTTGGAAGGTTCTGATCGCTGTTTCGCCTGCCGCAGCTTGCGCAAACAATTCGCGCGCCAAACTTTCGGCATTGGCTGTGCTGGGCACATCGGCCCGCCCAATCAATGCCGAAACCCCCGACCAAACCCTGCCCAAAAAATCAGTGATAAGGGTGGATGGTTCGGCCGGGTTGGGTAGGCTTTCATCAACTTTGCCCACTGCGCGTGTCGTGATAATGCCAGCAGGATCAAGTAAAAACACCTCGACCCCTGCGCTGATGCTAAGATCTGATAAATCAGCAGGCAGGTCACCCGTCCCAGCGGCGCGCGTGCGCATCACATCGGCCAAAAGACGGGCTTCAGACACAAGCCCCGCCTCGCGCTGCAAGACAAGATTGTCGCGGAAAGGGTTTAGAAACAAAACCCCCGCAACCAAAAGCACCAGCGCCAACAAGTTGAACAAGATAATCTTGCGTGCCAAGGGCGATTTGTTCAGTGCGAAAAGGCCGCGCTTGCCGCGACCGCCTTGCAATGCTTGGTCTGAAAGCACTTCGGGCGAAACCCAGTCTTCACCCAAAATAACTTGGCCCTTGGCTTGTACATCAGCCACGGCGCTGCCATTTAGCGGAAATTTCTGCGCGGCTGTCATACTGCGGCGTTACTCTTCGTTGTAACGGTAGCCAATACCATAAAGGGTTTCGATTGCATTAAAATCATCATCGACGGCGCGCATTTTCTTGCGCAGGCGTTTGATATGGCTATCTATGGTGCGATCATCCACATAAATCTGGTAATCATAGGCCACGTCCATCAACTGATCGCGGCTTTTCACAAAGCCTGGTCGCTGAGCCAAAGCTTGCCGCAGCATAAATTCGGTCACGGTCAGCGCCACGTCGCGGCCTTTCCATGCAACGGCATGGCGCAGCGGATCCATCCGTAGATTGCCGCGTTCAATCACCTTGGTTTCTTCGGTTACGGCCACTTCGCCCGTGGCGATCGCCTCATTGCGGCGCAGCAATGCGCGGATACGCTCTACCAAAAGGCGCTGACTAAAGGGTTTTGTCACATAATCATCAGCGCCCATGCGCAGGCCCAAAACCTCGTCAATCTCGTCATCTTTCGAGGTTAGGAAAATCACGGGCAGGGTCGATTTCTGACGCAGGCGTTGCAGCAAATCCATTCCGTCCATCCGTGGCATTTTGATGTCTAGAACGGCAAGGTCTGGCATTCGGCGGTTGAACGCGTCCAAGGCGGATTGGCCATCGTTATGCGTTTCCACCTCGAAGCCTTCGGCTTCTAGGGTCATCGATACTGATGTCAGGATGTTTCTGTCGTCGTCAACTAGGGCTATTCTGGCCATGTGGGGCGTCCTTTATCTGCTCGGCTGCCTGATTTTTGACATATATTGTTATTTCTGCGCGAAAGAATCAACCCTTAAGTGCGAATCGCCCACCCGCATACAATATTTAGATGTGATTTGCGGGGCGCAAAGGCGAAGTTGTCTCATATCTGACACAAACCTCCAAATGATTGCGCTAACATGAAAATGGTTGCGCTAACATCGCCAAACCCTTCTATTCTAAGGGAAAACTGCATGTTATAGCCCCAAAATGACCCTTCGGAGGAGGGGGCATGAATTGCGGCTCTGGCCCGAGTCGCGCTTTGGGGTAATCGCCATTTTTGGTGACGAGGGGAGCTTGCAGGATGACTACGGCAGAGGCTGCGCAAGGACGCGTAAACCGCAACAAAACGCTAGAAAATCAAGGCATTACCGACCTTGGCCATGTCTATTACAACTTTGGCGTACCCAGCCTTGTAGAGGCCGCTACTGTGCGCGGTGAGGGGCGTTTGGGCAAGGGCGGGGCGTTTTTGGTTTCCACAGGTCAATTCACTGGCCGCTCACCCAAAGATAGATTTGTGGTGCGCACCCCTTCGGTTGAAAACACGATATGGTGGGAAAACAATGCGCCGTTGACGACTGCGGCATTCGATGTGCTTTACGCCGATATGCTGGCCCATATGAAGGGCCGCGATTATTTCGTGCAGGATTTGTTTGCTGGGGCTGATGCTGCATATCGCCTTGATGTGCGGATGGTCACTGAATTCGCATGGCATGGTCTGTTCATCCGCCATTTGCTGCGCCACCCGACTGCTGCCGAGTTGGACACTTTCAGCCCAGAATGGACATTTATAAATTGCCCCAGCTTTAGGGCAGATCCAGCGCGTCACGGTTGCCGCAGCGAAACCATTATTGCGCTGAATTTCGATAAAAAGCTGGTCTTGATTGGCGGCACGGCCTATGCGGGTGAAAACAAAAAGGCAGTGTTCACGCTGCTGAATTACCTTTTGCCCGAACATGGCGTGATGCCGATGCATTGTTCGGCAAACCACGCCATTGGCGATCCTGACGATGTGGCAGTGTTTTTCGGACTGTCGGGCACGGGCAAAACCACGTTGTCGGCAGACCCCGCGCGCACTTTAATTGGCGACGATGAACATGGCTGGTCGGATCGCGGAACCTTCAATTTTGAAGGGGGCTGCTATGCAAAAACAATCAATCTATCGCCCGAGGCAGAACCAGAAATTTACGCAACCACGTCCAAATTCGGCACAGTAGTGGAAAACATGGTTTTTGACCCAGAAACGCTGGAATTAGATTACACAGACAGCAGCCTGACGGAAAATATGCGCTGTGCTTATCCGCTGGACTATATTTCGAACGCATCCAGCACGGGCCTTGGTGGGCATCCAAAGAATATCATCATGCTGACTTGCGATGCTTTCGGTGTTTTGCCCCCCATCGCACGGCTTAGTGCTGCGCAGGCGATGTATCATTTTCTGTCGGGTTTCACTGCAAAAGCCCCTGGAACAGAGCGCGGCGTGCTAGAGCCTATCCCCACCTTTAGCACCTGTTTTGGCGCGCCATTTATGTCGCGCCGCCCAGAAGTGTATGGCAACCTGCTGCAAGAGAAAATCGCGCAGTTTGGCGCAGATTGCTGGCTGGTCAATACAGGATGGACAGGCGGGAAATTTGGCACGGGCAAGCGTATGCCGATCCAAGCCACCCGCGCGCTGCTGACTGCAGCCTTGGACGGATCATTGGCTGCTGCAAAGTTCCGCCGCGATCCCAACTTTGGGTTTGAGGTGCCAGTTATGGTGCCGGGCGTTGATACGGGCCTTTTGGACCCGCGCAGCACATGGGCCGATAAAGCTGCCTATGACGCGGCCGCGCAAAAACTTGTCAGCATGTTTGCCGATAATTTCGGACAATATCTGCCCTTTATCGGTGCCGAGGTGAAAGCTGCTGCAATAGGCTAGTCTTGAAATGTATCTGCGGCTGTGGTCTTGCTTTGGCAGACCGCAACCGCAGGACGCGCAATGTATATCGAAAAAACCCCGATTGAGGGCCTGTTGATCATAATGCCAAAGCGGCATGGTGATGCGCGCGGTTGGTTTTCTGAAGTGTACTCGCGTACAGCCTTATCGTCGGTGGGAATAGATTTGGATTTCGTGCAAGACAATCATTCGTTGTCCGACGAAATTGGAACGCTGCGCGGTTTACATTACCAACGCCCGCCCTTTGCGCAGGATAAATTGGTGCGATGTACGCGCGGGGTGATTTACGATGTGGCCGTTGATGTTCGGGCAGGCAGCCACAGTTATGGCAAATGGTTCGGATTAGAGTTGAGCGCCGAAAACGGCCTGCAACTTCTGGTGCCAGTTGGTTTTTTGCACGGGTTCATCACCCGCAGCCAAGGGGCCGAGGTGCAATACAAAGTCACCGCTTCTTATTCAGCCGAATGCGATGGCGGTGTTGCGTGGGATGATCCGGATATTGGCATCGACTGGGGCAACTCCTCGCCCGTGCTGTCGGTGAAGGATTCGATTGCCCCGCGATTTGCCAACTTCCAATCCCCCTTTATCTCGGGTGCTGCATGAAGATTTTGGTCACGGGCGGCATGGGCTTTATCGGCTCGGCTGTGGTTAGGC
>CAXNJD010000038.1:0-7674 GCA_964202545.1 Cypionkella sp. | reverse complement strand
GATCTGCTGTCCGCTGGCGCAGGTATGTCCTTTGGTTTTGCCTCTGGCTTTGGCGCTGGCTTTTTTTCTTTTGGTGGGGCCATGCGCAGCGCGACCGCGTTTAGAAATTTGGCACTATCACCGCCTGCCAAATGTGCGGCCCCATCGGAAATACCTGCCATCAGATCATCCAGCCAGACCTGATCGGCCTTGGCGAAATCGTGCAAAACATAGTCGGCCACGCGGTCTTTGTGGCCAGGGTGTCCAATGCCAAGGCGCACGCGCGCGTACCCCTCGCCCAGATGGGCATGGATGGATCGAAGGCCATTGTGCCCCGCATGGCCGCCGCCAAACTTGGCCTTAATCTTTGCGGGGGGCAGGTCTAATTCGTCGTGGAACACGGTGATGTCGGCGGCATCAATTTTGTGAAACGATGCCGCCGCCTGCACCGATTGGCCCGATAGGTTCATAAAGGTTTCGGGCTTTATCAGCAGCACCTTTTCCGCCCCCAGTCGCCCGTCGCTCACCTGCCCCGCAAAGGCGCGCTTCCACGGGGTAAAGCTGTGATCGGCGGCTAGGCGGTCAACTGCCATAAAGCCGATGTTGTGCCGATTGCCAGCATATTTTGCGCCCGGATTGCCAAGGCCCACGAACAGTTTCATCACACGCCTTTCGGTCTGTGGGCGGCAATCCGCGCGGGGTCGGTTTCAATGCGCGCAGCGCCGATTAAATCCAAACAATAGGGCACGGCGGCAAAAATTGCTTCTAGGGAGGTCGCAATCGCATTCGGGCTGCCGGGCAGGGTAATGATCAGGCATTTACCCCGCACCGCCGCCTCTTGCCGCGACAAAATCGCGGTGGGCACAACGGCCAAATTCGCGCGCCGCATCGCCTCGCCAAAGCCTGCCATCTGCATTGGGGCTACATCGGCCAGCGCTTCGGGTGTTTGATCGCGGGGGGCAGGGCCAGTGCCGCCTGTGGCCAAAATCAAATCTGCGCCCCATGTATCGGCCAAATCTATCAAGGCCGCGCCAACCTCGGCGCGTCCATCGGGGGTGATGCGGGATAGGATTTCGATATCCGACGTGATCACGCCGCGCAGCCACGCCTCGGCGGCAGGGCCTGATCTGTCTTCATAAACCCCGCTATGGGCGCGGTCGGATATGGTCAAAACGGCGATACGGGCCATGATCTGCCTTGAAATGATATTGCCCCAAAGGCTTGCCCAATTTAGGCAAGGGGCGCAAGATAGGCAAATGACAAACCCCGCACTTTCACATCTGGGCTGGAGCCACGACTTGCAGGCCGCATGGCAGGCGGCGGCCCTGCCCGCTGCCGCGCCCTACCGCATTGCCATGCTGCACAAATCACGCGCCGAAGTGCTGGGCGCGGATGGCCCCGTAGCCCTGATTTTTCCGCCCGATATGACATCGGCAGATGTCGCCGTAGGCGACTGGGTGCTGGCAGAGGCGGGGCGCATTTGCCACACGCTGCCGCGCCATTCGCTGCTGCAGCGCCGCGCAGCGGGCACGGGGGTGGGCCTGCAACTGATCGCGGCCAATGTCGATACCATGCTGATTGTCACCGCCTGCGGGCTGGAGTTTAACGCCGCGCGGATTGAGCGATATTTGGTGCTGGCCCATGCCAGCGGCATTGCCCCCGTGATCGTGCTGACGAAGGCAGATGTGGTTGATCCTTCATCCTTTGACCTGCAGGCCAAGGCCGTGGCTGGCGGTGCAGCCGTGCTGGCGCTAAATGCCAAAACAGGGGCGGGTGCCCTGCTGCCCTATGTGGCGGCAGGCAAAACGGCGGTGCTGATGGGCAGTTCTGGCGTGGGTAAATCCACACTCGCCAATGGCCTTTTGGGCGCGGACACTCTTGCCACAGGCGGTGTGCGCGAAAAAGACGAGCGCGGCCGCCACACCACCACTGCGCGGCATCTGTTTGCGTTGCCAAATGGCGGTTGGCTGATCGACACCCCTGGCGTGCGCGAGGTGCAACTTGCCGATGTGGAGGCAGGCATCGACATGCTGTTTGGTGATATTTTGGAACTGTCTAATGACTGCCGTTTTCGCAATTGTCAGCATAAATCTGAACCCGGTTGCGCAGTAACAGCCGCAAGTGCCCGCGGCGAGGTGGACGCGCAGCGCGTGGAGCGGTGGCGCAAATTGGTGGCCGAGGGCGCAGGTAATGCCGTAGCCCTAACCCAATCGCAAATCCGCGCGGCAGGGCGGCATACCAAGAAATCAGCGGCAAAGCATAGCCCGAACTGACTGGTATTTTACACTTCCCCAAGGGGCAACCTTGGCGGGTTCACATTGATTGCTTTCTTGATTTCAGAACACTGCCAGATTCACCTTCCTTTAAGCTTGCGGCTGTAAACTGCGTAGAAAGGGTGACCTATGTGGTAACCCAAAGCAAAGCTTTGGGCTTTCGGAGTTGCTAAAATGGCGACAATTCACGACCTGTTTGAAATCACCAGCGTTCTGGCCAATACCACCTATTCAAAAGTTGCGGGAACGCTGTTGGGCGTGGTGGATAATGTCACGTCAACGGCCCTCGACGATGGGGAGTTTGACATTGGCGATGCACTGAACATCGGGGGTACAGCTTTTACGATCACTGCCTTGCAAAAGCCAACAAGCAATGGTTCTTTTCAGCTGTCCAGCGGGTCGAACGTGACCTTTTCTTCCGCAAGTGAAAGCAACCTGCAGGTTGCCTTTCTGACGGTATCCAATGGCACCTCAACGCGATATTTCGCGGTGCCGAATGACAGTTTTGGCGATTTTCGTATTCAGGCCATTCAAACTGGCACGCTTTCGGGGGCGGCCGGCAGTGATGCGGCCGTTATATCGACAACAAACAATGCCACGGGGGTGGATTGTTTCGCCCGTGGCACATGGATCGCCACGCCAAACGGTCACGCCCGTATCGAAACGCTGCAAGTTGGCGATTTGGTCTTAACCCGCGATCACGGGCCCCAACCCGTTCGGCTGCGACTTATCCGTGAGTTGGATTTCGCGCAGGCCCCATTCAAATTGCGGCCAATCGCCTTAGAGGCGGGGGCACTTGGCAAAAATAAGCCCAGTGCACGGCTTGCCGTGTCGCCTCAGCACCGCATTCTAGTTGCGGATTCAAAAGGCCAAGAGGTTCTTGTTCCTGCGCGTTCACTGATTGCGCGAAAAGGAATTCGCGTGATGCAGGGCGTGCGGAACGTGGTGTATTATCATTTGGTGTTCTCTCAGCATGAACTGATTTTTGCCAATGGTATCCTCACCGAAAGTTTTTACCCAGGCCCGATGGCTCTAAAATCTGTGGGTCCAGCCTGCAAGTCTGAGCTTTTGGAAATTTATGGCCAAGCAGCACTAAGGGACGATGTGTTTATACTGCCGCCAGCCGCACCCCTGATTCCGATGCAAAAAGCGCGAAAGCTTATGGCCGAGTTATGTTGAAATCACGCGCAGGGCTTTGGTTGCGCTATCTCCCTATCCGCCTTAGTCTCGGGAAATCGAATCTTGCAGGGCGATATGACCGAAACTGGGGACAAAACCTATCAGGTGCTGGCGCGAAAATACCGCCCCGCCACTTTTGCCGATTTGGTCGGGCAAGAGGCGATGGTGCGTACGCTGAAAAACGCATTTGCGGCGGATCGTATCGCGCACGCCTTTATGATGACGGGTATTCGCGGCACAGGTAAAACCACCACGGCAAGGATCATCGCCAAAGGGCTGAATTGCGTGGGCGCGGATGGTAAGGGCGGCCCCACGACCGAGCCTTGCGGGGCGTGTGAGCCGTGCATCGCCATCGCCGAAGGGCGGCATGTGGATGTGATGGAGATGGACGCAGCATCGCGCACGGGCGTCGGCGATATGCGCGAAGTCATTGATTCTGTTCACTATCGCGCGGCATCGGCCCGTTATAAAATCTATATCATCGACGAAGTTCACATGCTGTCGAACGCGGCCTTTAACGCGCTGCTCAAAACGCTGGAAGAACCGCCTGCGCATGTGAAATTCATTTTCGCCACGACAGAGATTCGCAAAGTGCCGGTCACAGTGCTGTCACGCTGCCAGCGGTTTGATCTGAAGCGGATTGAGCCCGAAGTGCAGATGGCGCTCCTGCGCAAAATCGCAAATGCCGAGGGCGCGCAGATTACCGATGGCGCGCTGGCGCTGATTGCCCGCGCCGCCGAAGGATCGGCCCGCGATGCCACATCGCTGCTGGATCAGGCGATTTCCAACGGCGCGGGGGAAACCAGTGCCGATATGGTGCGCGCGATGTTGGGGCTGGCGGATCGTGGCCGCGTTTTGGATTTGTTCGATTTGATCTTGCGCGGCGATGCGGCAGGGGCGCTGGCAGAACTAGCCGCGCAATATTCCGATGGGGCAGACCCAATGGCGGTGCTGCGCGATTTGGCGGAAATCAGTCATTGGCTGTCGGTCGTCAAAATCTCGCCCGAAGCCGCCGATGACCCAACCACCCCGCAGGATGAGCGCGAGCGGGGCCTTAAAATGGCAGGGGCCGTGCCGATGCGGGCGCTGTCGCGGGCGTGGCAGATGCTGTTAAAAGCATTGGAAGAGGTGGCGCTGGCCCCCAACGCCATGATGGCGGCTGAAATGGCAGTGATCCGCCTAACCCATGTCGCCGATTTGCCAGACCCTGAAACGCTGGTGCGGCGGCTGCAAAACGGCCCCGCGCCTGCGCCATCATCTGGCCCAGTTGCAGGCGGCGCGCCTGCGGGTGGGGGCGGGCAGACTGTTCACAGCCCCATGCTGCGCCTTGCCCCATCCTCCCCCGCGCGCGGCGCGCCCCATGCCCAATTGGCACCACAATCCCAGCCAGACCCTGCGGGCGAGATTAGCCTTTTGTCATTCGACCAAGTGGTCGACCTAATCCGCGCAAAGCGCGACATGCTGCTGCTGACCGAAGTGGAACATGATCTGCGCCTTGTGCGCTATGCGCCGGGCCGTATTGAATTTGAACCGGCACCAACCGCCAAGCCCGACCTTGCCGCGCGACTATCTCAACGTCTTCAAGGCTGGACGGGGCAGCGTTGGGGCGTGTCAGTTGTGGCTGGCGGCGGCGCACCCACCATCGCCGAGGCGCGCGAGGCGCAGGACAATACGGCAAAGGTGCAGGCGCTGGATAACCCACTGGTGCAGGCCGTGCTGGCCGCCTTTCCGACTGTCACAAAAGACCACATCAAAATTCGGCACATTGAACCTGCCGAAACCGCGCCCGAGGTGGTTGCAAATGCCGACGGGGATGTGATCGCCGATGATTGGGATCCGTTTGAAGATGACTAAAGGTGTATCATGCTGAAGGGTTTAGGCGGGCTTGGCGATATGGCCAAGATGATGAAAGCGGCGCAGCACATGCAGACCCGCGTCGCCGAATTGCAACAAACGCTGGTGCAAACCATTATCACAGGCGGATCGGGCGCTGGCCTTGTTGCGGTGCGCTGCACGGGAAAGGGTGATGTGATTGGCATCGATATTTCGCCCAATATCCTTCACGCCAGCGCCCAAGTGCAGGCGCAAGACCTGATTTTGGCCGCAATCCAAGATGCGCAGACCCGCGCCCGCGCGCATATGATGGCCGAAATGGCCCGCATCTCGCAGGAACTTGGCCTGCCCCCCGATATGATGCTGCCAAACATATGAGCGAGACGCGCGACATTGAAACGCTGATCGACCTGATGGCGCGCTTGCCCGGCCTTGGGCCGCGCTCGGCCCGCCGTGCGGTGCTGGCGCTCTTGAAAAAGCGGGGGCAGTTTATGGCCCCCCTTGCCACCGCCATGGCGCAAGTCGCCCTTACGGCCAAAGATTGCACCATTTGCGGTAACATCGGCCAGTCTGATATTTGTACGATTTGCAGCGATCCCGCCCGTAACAACGGCGAGATTTGCGTGATCGAAGATGTGGCCGATCTGTGGGCGATGGAACGCGGCGGCGCGTTTCGCGGGCGCTATCACGTGCTGGGCGGCACGCTTTCGGTGCTCGATGATATGGGGCCAGACCAACTGGGCATCCCCCGCCTTGCGGCGCGCGTGGCGGACACAGGCGCGCGCGAAGTGATCTTGGCCTTAAACGCCACAGTCGATGGCCAAACCACCGCCCATTACATCGCCGATTGTTTGGGCCATACGGGCGTATCCATCACCACCCTTGCCCAAGGCGTACCGATTGGGGGGGAACTGAATTACCTTGACGATGGCACGATTGGCGCGGCCCTGCGGGCGCGAAGGAAGCTGTAGCTTTTTAGCAACCCCCGCGCGCATTGCCGCAGCAAAACATCTTGAAAACGCAAAACACCCTCATAATATATGGACTGCGACGTGACTTCTCGATCCTGCTGCGCTTTCGGCCACAGCTTTTCGATCAAAGTGCGGGGCCGGGCCATTGCAATCTCGCGAGTGGCAAAAAGGTAGGAGACGATCACGATGGCTAAGGGCACCGTGAAATGGTTTAACGAGACCAAAGGCTACGGCTTTATCGCCCCAGAGGGCGGAGCCAAGGATATTTTCGTGCATATCACCGCGCTGGAACGCGCAGGTCTGCGCGGGCTGAAAGACGGGCAAGCGGTAACGTTTGACGTAGAAGCAGGCCGCGACGGTCGCGAATCAGCGGTTAATCTGGCGCTGGCCTAATCGCTGCGCAGGGTTTTTAAAAAGGCGGGTCTTGCGCCCGCCTTTTTTGTTGGGGCTAAACGGCCCCTCGGGCAGACAAGCTGCGCGCCTTGCGCCGCGCCGCCACGGCATGGATGAGCGCCTTCGCTTCTGGCGGGGGTTCTTGTTCAACGCGCAGGTAATCAACCCCGCCCACCTGCCGCGACAGCAGTTGACAGGCGAGCATCGTGCGGCGCAGCGTGGCGGGGTCACCAAAGCTGTGTTCAGCCAAAAGCAACGCGCTGATCTCGCCCTCGGTCAGCGGTTTGCGCGCAGGCAGGGCGGCCCATATCGCCCACAAGGCCAGCGTTTGCACCCTCCGTCTGGCGGGCCATTGGCGCAAATGCCCCTGTTCGTCAAACTGGGCCAAACATCGCCCAACCAATTTTTTATCGGGCAATTTTGTATCGGGTAGGATAGCATCTGGGCTTGTAACGGGCGGCGCAGCACCTGCCGACTGCGCCCGCATATGCTGCACATTTTGAAACCCCGCCGCGCGGGCCAGCATATTCATCAGGCTTAGATGCGAGGGGGCATTTTCGCCCAATTGCCGCGACAGCGCGCGGGTGAATTGCCCCAAATCAGGGGTTATCAAAGGAAGTGGTAGGTTCATCATCATGCATCCCTAAGGTGCCGTGAACATCATCGGTCGCTGACTTAACGAAGCGGCGCCCTTGGGTGTGCGATGCCGATCCAAATTTGGCAGCTTTAGCTTTTCTTGCGAAACAGCGACGCCTTGGTGCTTGCCAACCGCCACCAAAGTAACGCGGCGCTGCGCCAAATGAAAGCATCATTTGCGCGCTGGCAATTTTGGCGGCATGATCAACCAAAAGAAAAGGACGATCATGCACCCCAACCTAACCCATTGGCCCCAGCGCATTGACCTAGCCGCCGCATTTCGGTGGTGCGCGCATTTGAATATGCACGAATCAGTGGCCAATCATTTCAGCCTTGCAGTTGGTGGCAGCCGAATTCTGATTAACCCCAACGGGCGGCATTTTGCGCGGATCACGGCGTCCAGTCTGATT
>CAXNJD010000037.1:0-7822 GCA_964202545.1 Cypionkella sp. | reverse complement strand
TGCAACCTGCCGGATGACCTCTGCCATTCCCGCTACAATACGCACGGGGTCGCGCGACAAGAGAAACTGGCCCACCTCGTCCACGAAGCGCGTGGGGTTCAGGTCGAGCGATCTGGCCAGTGCGTCAAAGGTCAGCGGATCAAGTTCAGCAAAGGGATTCAGGGCGAGGTCAATCTGCGATCCCTGCAGGGCCGCAGCCTCGACGCAGGCCGCGCGGCAGGTGGCCAAAGAATTTGCAATCACCCCATCGAAATCAAAGATATACAAGGCTCTGTCTCGCTTTTCTCATGGGTTCTGCACATCGGCATGCCGTTATCAACAAGCGCGAACCTGATGGAGAATCTTAACAAAACTGTGACAACTTAAGGTTATACCTTAAGGCTATAGAGGCTTAGGAACAGGACATGACCCTTACGCTGGCACGCATGCGCATCATCGCAATGGTGTTGGAAACCGGCAGCCTCAGTGCCGCGGCCCGTCGGCTTGGCCTATCGGTTCCCACACTCGCCCAAGCCATCCGCGAGACGGAGTCGGCGCATGACGTGGTCCTTTTCGTACGGCAGGGCCAGCAGTTGCACCCTTCGGCCACCGCCGAAGCGCTCTATCCGCTGGCGGTGGAAATGCGCGAGGCCGAGGCGCGGGCGCTGCAGATCCTGCGCGCTCAGAAGGATCTGGGGTCAGGGAGTCTGCGCGTCGGGCTTGGCAACGCCATGCCGGGAATGTCCTTCATCGCCGCATTGCGGCGTCAGTTGCCCTCGATAGAAATTCAGGTCGAAACCGGGAACTGGGCGACGATTCTAGCGGCTGTGGACCAAAGGGACCTCGACATCGGTGTTTTGCCTGATGTGCCGGGAGATGGCAGGTTTGATCGCGTGACCTGCCTGCAGCACCGCGTGGTCGCCGTGATGTCCCCCGCCAACCTGCTGTCGCGGCGCAAGCAGTTGACCTGTGCAGACCTGCAGGGGCACAATTTGATCTTCCGCAAGCCCGGTTCCTCTACCCAGCAGCGGGTTGATCGCGGATTGCGCCGTGCGGGCCTCTCGCCGCGTCCGGTGGTATTGTCCGACACGAGGGATGGTGTCCTGGAGGCGGTCTTGCAGAACCTCGGGATCGGCTTTGTCTGGGAATATGCCACGAGCCGCCAGCAGGGACTGATCTATGTCCCGGTCGAAGTCATTTCGGAACCGGTACCTGAACATGTCTTCATCAAGAAGGGGGAGGACACCAATCTCACCCAACTGTTCTTCAGGATTGCGGCATCTGCGACGATCTGAAGTTTGCAGATGGTTGATCAGCCCGGAAGTTTCGAAAAAGTGGCCCAAAGATGCGGCCCAGCAGACCTCAGCGCAGAAAAGATACAGGGAAGTCACGGGACGTTTGAGCACAAACGCGATGCCGGGGTCAGGCATGGACGGCAGATGGGCATCTCTACCAGTTCTCTAACTTGTGCACATCGTGCCTTGCGTTCAATAGTCGGTCTCCACGTAGACCCCCGAGCAGTCATAAGCGACAGCCGCGGCCGTGGCCGCGTTATTTATGAGGAGACGGGGCGACAAGAACACCGCGCTGTTTTGTTGGAGCGATTTGTTCGCCGTGGAACTTATAGGCCTAGCACGGTCGCGGGGCGTGCGTGTGCCCGAAGATATGGCCGTAATCGGTTATGACAATTCTCCGCCAGCCGCGATGCCGCTGATTGATTTGACAAGCATTGACCAGAATGGCCCAATGATAGGGCAAGTCGCGGCGGCGGCTCTGATGTCGCGCATTGCGGGGCGCACGAATGCGCAGCATGTGATAATCAAACCCACGCTGTCTATACGCAGCAGCCATGCAAAAATTGCGGACACGAGCGCAGACGAGCCGAAATAACCCACAGACCGCAAAACAAACTCTATCTGGCTTTGTCTTGCTTCCTAGGCCATGAAACAAAGCTGGCAAAATGGGACAATTCCTACCCTTTTGATCCAGTCTTTGGCGCTGGGCAAATACTTGCGACCTTCACAGTCAAGCGTTAATGGAAGGGCTGGCATTCTGGCGACATCGCGGCGCTGTTCTGGCTTAGGCGGAACGGAGCCTGCGCGCCGCAAGCCAACTTGCCAGCGCCATGACGCCGGCTGTGGCAAGGCATAAGGGCAACCCGCCGAACTGGTAGCTTAGCCCCGAAAGCAGGGTTCCGATCAAGCGGCCTGCGGCGTTGGCCATATAATAAAATCCCACATCCCGCGTGATCCGTTGCGCCGATCCAAAAGCGAGGATCAAGTAGGAATGAACCGAGGAGTTCACTGCAAACACGAACCCGAACAGCAGCAAGCCGCCGATCAGCGTGGCGGTCAGCCATGGCGCAGGCCCCTCTGCCGCCCATGCAGCCCCAGCCAAAAGGAACGGGATTGGCACGAGCAGCCCAGCCCAAACAATAGCCTTTCGGGTTGTTTCTGCTTCGGGCTGACCCTTGCCACCAAGAAGCTGGGGCGCAAAGGCCTGCACCGCCCCATAAGCGATGATCCAAAGTGCAAGGAAGCTGCCGATCAGAAAGAACGCCTCGCGCCGCCCCTCTGCCGTGCCGTCGGACAAGACAGATTGGAAGTAGACTGGAATGCCAACGACGAACCAGACATCGCGCGCACCGAAAAGAAACATCCGCGCGAGCGCTAGGCGGTTTACGCGTGGGTCTTTAGATCGCCAGCCGCCCCAAGCTTCGTCAGATTTCATTCGCCCAGGAAGGCCTGCGGGCAAGAACAGGACAACAGCAATCAAAATCACCGCAAGCACTGCCGCCATACCCCAGACCGCAGCATGGAAGCCCGCCAACGCCAGCAAAGCCGCGCCAAGAAAGAATCCCAAACCTTTTACGGCGTTCTTTGACCCAGTCAGCAGCGCCACCCAACGAAACAAGCCCCCATCTTCCTTTGGTGCCAAAAGTTTCACGGCGGATTTCGAGGACATTTTCGCCAGGTCTTTTGCCACGCCCGAAACACCTTGGACCGCCATGACAAATGCGACCGACGCGGCAACCCCCCAAGTGGGATCAAGTTGCACCAAAACCACCAGCGCCGCTATTTGCAGCGCAAGCCCGCCGTAAAGCGTTGCTGCCAACCCAAAGCGAGCTGCAAGCCAGCCTGCCGCAAGATTTGTGACGATGCCCGCCATTTCATAAAGCAGGAACAACCATGCAAGTTGGATTGGTGTGAAGCCAAGGCTGTTGAAGTGCAGCAGCACCAACATCCGCAGTGCGCCGTCTGACAGCATAAAGGCCCAATAGGCCGCAGTCACAGCGGCGTAGGCCCGCATCGGATTTGGCGGCGGGTTTAGGGGCGGGGCTGGCGAAAGCGCGGCCTTTGTCACAGCGACCCCGCGATCATTCGCACGATATCGGCAAGGCGGCAGGAGTAACCCCACTCGTTGTCATACCAAGCATAAATCTTTACCTGCGTGCCATTGATGACCATTGTGCATGGGCCATCGATGATGGACGAACGCGGATCGTTGGTAAAATCGCAAGAAACCAGTGGACGCGTCTCGAACCCAAGAATGCCTTGCAGCGGGCCCTCGGCCGCAGCTTTAAACAGGGCATTGACCTCCTCGACCGTGGTCGCCCGTTCTACCTCAAACACACAGTCGGTCAGCGATGCGTTCAGCAGCGGCACGCGCACTGCATGGCCATTCAGTCTGCCTTTCAGTTCGGGGTAGATCAATGTGATGGCAGTGGCAGATCCGGTCGTGGTAGGGATCAGGTTCATCAATGCAGAACGCGCGCGGCGCATGTCTTTTGCTGGGCGGTCGACAATGGTCTGGGTATTGGTCACATCATGGATAGTTGTGATTGATCCGTGGCGGATACCAAGGCTTTCGTGGATCACTTTGACCACTGGGGCAAGGCAGTTTGTTGTGCATGAAGCCGCAGTGATCAACGCTTGCGAGCCATTATAAAGGTGATGGTTCACGCCATAAACAAGGTTCAACGCGCCCCCATCCTTGACGGGGGCGCTGACGACAACCTTCTTCACGCCTGCCGCATAGTAAGGTGCCACCTTCGCAGCAGTCTTGAAAACTCCGGTGCAATCAATGACCAGATCAACGTCCAATTCCGCCAAAGGCAGCGCCTCGATTGTCTTTTCGTGCGTCAGGCGAATGGCCTTGCCATTCAAATGCAATGCGCCTTCGCCTACGGCCACTGGCGTGCGCCAACGACCGTGGACTGAATCAAATTCCATCAGCAGGGCGTGTTGCTGGGCATCACCGACGGGATCGTTCAGCAGCACGATCTCGCCGCCAGCACCAGTGTCGATTAGGTCGCGCAGAACAAGCTTTCCGATGCGGCCAAGGCCGTTAAGGGCGATACGGGTCATAATAATCAGGCCTTTTCTGTGGTATCGGCGCCAATGGCATCGACACGAGATTGCAGAGACATTCGGTTAAGGCTTTCAAAAGGAAGCTCGACGAAGGCGTTAATGCGTCGCCGCAGGGCGGCGTAGGTCTGCGCAAAGACCAGCGCCTTTTCTGCGTCCGATCCAGCGGCTTTCACTGGGTCGGGCAAGCCCCAATGGCCAGTAATCGGCTGCCCAGACCAAGGCGGGCATTCCTCGGCAGCAGCCGTATCACAAACAGTGAAGACGAAATCCATCACGATAGAGCCAGGGTGTTGAAATTCCGAAACATGTTTAGAGCGCAGCATCGACGTGTCGTGGCCGTTGCGGTTTAGGATTTCAAGCGCGAAAGGGTTCAACGTGGTATTGGGGCGCGTTCCTGCAGAAAATGCTTGAAATTTGCCACGGCCCAGATCGCGCAAAAGCACTTCTGCAAAGATCGAGCGGGCAGAGTTGCCCGAACAGATAAAAAGCACATCGAAGTCAGTGTCTGGAATGTTCACGTCCATTTTGGCGGCCTCCTTTGGGGCGGAAAGCAAGGGGACAAGAAGATCGGGGCGGGCGCGTCCAACATCTAGGGCAAGGTAGCCGATCAAACTCTCTGTCGTTCCAAGATCAACAGCGTAATTGAGCGACCGACCCACCCGCGTGACCTGCACCAAGCCCGACGCGCTTAGGTCTGCAAGATGATGCGACAGCGTGTTTTGTTTCATGCCAAGCGCCTTTGCGATTTCGGTCGGCCGCACCCCCTGCGGGGCAAAGCGCATCAAAAGGCGAAAGACGGCCATCCTGCCCGAATGGCCGAGTGTTGCAAAGGCTTGGGTCGCTTGAGTCTGTTCCATATATCCCGATTACAGGAAATAAATGGCTGCGTCTAATGAAGATTTTATGACGCCATTAAGGCGAGGTGTTACTTTCCATGCAAAAGTGAGCTGGATTTTCCAGTGAGATGCGTGCTGTCTGACGTCAACGCTCATTGGTCTGATTAAAGGATTTGGACAACGGAGGATTTCTAGTGCCTCTTATCGCTTAAGCGACCGAGATGATTAGCAAAACCGTAGCAGTTCCAGAGAGGTTCTTGTACGCCCGAAAGCGGGCCGCATTCATGTCACGCAGTATCGAGCGTTCCTCTCCCTAGGCGCTTTTCGTCACTGGACCGAGGTTGACCGTGAAACGGAGATGCCAGTTTCTCGGAAACCCCGCGTCAGTGCCCCATGATCCTTTGCCGCAACTGTTCGTAGTTCGACCTGTCCATAGCAAGTGACCCTTCGTTGATTTGCCGGTCTAGATCGACCACCACATCGTTGGCGGGGGTAGGGATGCCCAAGCGGCGGCCATTGTCGCAGACCACGCCGTTAATGAAGCGAATCTCGCTTGGCCGTCCCTTAATGTGGTCGTGGATAGGGGCGGTGCGACCACGGCTGACGTGACCCATCAGGACCTTCATTGCGATCAGGATCTTTTCCTCTGAGGTTCCTTGGAATTCGGCCTCGCTCAGGCCAAAGACTGGCTCGATTCGGTAACCCATCGCCTCGCCCACGTCGAGCGACTCGCGGCCAAGTTTGGTGGAAATCTCAAACATTCCAGGCAATTGCGAGGCTTCGCTATTGTAAAGCCCAAGAAGGCCAAACGGGCCCATTGTCATCGAATTGGCGATAAGTTTGCTCCACTTGGCCCCCGCTATGTTGCGCGTCACATCGACCCGTGCCGAGGTGCGCAGCATCTGCGCCAGCGCTTCTAGCCGTGGGGTGACACTGCCGTCACGCTCGCCCACCGCAAACCACGTCTTTTCAGGCGCGGTATTGCGCTTTACCACGCCCGGGGTGAAGGTTTCCGCCGACAGTTCAATGACGCAGCCGATGACTAGTTCGCGCCCGACGATCCCCGCAAGCGAATCTTCATTCATGCCATTCTGCAAGGCGACAAGCAGGCCGTCCTTGGCCAGATGCGCCGTTGCCAACTCGGCCAGCCAGCGGTGGTCGTTCGATTTGCAGGCCATCAGGATCAGGTCAAAGACCTGAGCCGAGCCAGCAAGTTCAAAAAGGTGCAACGTCTTTGGCAGGGCGTGCAGAGTGCGGTCGACCATATCGACCCGTACCCCTTGCGCGCGAATCGCGTCGATCTGAGTTGGCCAGACATCGACGAGGGTGATGTCATGCCCCGCTTGGGTTAGGTCGGCGCCGACGCTGCAGCCGATAGCCCCTGCACCCAAGATGCAGATACGGTTAAAGGTACTCATGTGAGGGTCCTTTCGGGGTGGCGGCGGATCACTTTGCGCCCTCTTGTTTGGCAAGGTGCGCGGCTAGGGCGGTGTCGCGCTGTGCGGCCTCGGATCGAGCCAGCCGCAGCATGTTGACCGTGCCGTACACCAGCAGAAAGATCGAGAAAAGCACGATGCTGGCCGTCCACGGGCGGCTAAGGAAGGCCACGATGTCACCCTCCATCAACAAAAGGCCCGCCCGTAGGTTCGTCTCAAGCCCTTCGCCCAGCACCACGGCGATGGCTGCGCCTGCGGTCGAGTAGCCGTAGCGCAGCATGAAATAGCCCACGACGCCAAAGAGGATCAGCAGGAATACGTCAAAAACCGACCGGTCGATAGAATAGGTGCCGACCATGGTTAAAAGAAGCGCCCCGACCAGCACGAGCGACCGATCAAAGGTCACGAGTTTCAGCAGCAGGCGCGCGATGCTCCAGCCAATAAGGGCCAACATCACTGTCGCCACCAAAAGCCCCGTGACCGAGGCGTACAGCAACTCGGGTGCTTCAATGATCATAAGCGGGCCGGGGATAAAGCCGTGCATCAGCAGCGCGCCCAGCAGCACCACCATCGCCCCACTTCCAGGGATGCCAAGGCCGAAGGTCGGCACCATCTCGCCCGCCTGTGCGGCGTTCTGTGCGGCTTCGTTGGCGGCGATGCCTTCGGTGCTGCCGCGCCCAAACTCTTCGGGGTGTTTGGACATCAGGCGCGCCTGTTGGTAGGATAGAACTGCCGCCGCCGTGCCGCCGAGCCCTGGGATCGCCCCAACGATGCTGCCGATTGTTGTGCCAAGCAAGACCGCTGGCGTCACTCTGCGCAACTCGCCGAGGTTGGGGAAAGTGGCGGTATAGGTCGTTGCTAGTGCGTCCCAGCGAAAGCTATGCCGCATCGAGCGGAACAATTCGCTGACTGCGAGAAGCCCAATTACCACTGGCACAGCTTCGATACCAGCCCGCAGTTCCACACGCCCAAGGTCAAACCGCGTTACCGCACTTAGCGGATCGCGCCCTACGGTCGCGATGGTCAGCCCGAAGGCCGCCGCCACCATCCCTTTAAGGATGTTGCGGCTGGTTAGGCTGATGATTGCAGTCGTCCCCAGAAAGTAAAGCGCAAAGAGTTCTGGCGACAGAAAAACATAAGTCAGTTGGGCCAGCGGCACGACCATCAAAAGGAATAGGAAGATGCTAAGGAACTGCCCGAA
>CAXNJD010000036.1:0-7830 GCA_964202545.1 Cypionkella sp. | reverse complement strand
CCTTGCCTATATCGTTTAAAAATCCAAGCACCCTGCTACAGTGGCCGCCAGACGCCAAACTTTACACATCTTTCGCATTAAGTGGTTAAGAAATCCTTTCCGAATGCAGAACAAAATGCGAATAATTTGACGAAATGTGGGGGCAGATGGGGGGAAAGTTCTGTGGATAACATCAAAATCGGCGCAGATGCCGCGCAGGTTATGGCGCTAGAGGCGCTGTCTTGGGTTTTGGGGCGCGATGACCTTTTGGGAAATTTTCTAAATAATACAGGGGCTTCGCCGCAAGATTTGGCGCAGCTTGCCAAACAACCGTTGTTTTTGGGCGCTGTTTTGGATTTCATAATGGAAGATGATCAACGCGTGACCGAGTTTTGTGCAGATCATGGCCATCCGTTAACATCTGTGCAGGCAGCGCGCGCCAGCCTGCCGGGTGCGCAATATATGCATTGGACATAAAATGGTGCAGGCCCTGATTTTTGACAAAGACGGCACGCTGTTTGATTTTACCTTGACGTGGGGCGCATGGGTGATGGCGGCTTTGCCCGTAATTCAGCCCGATGCGTCGCGCCACAGCGATCTGTTGCACGTGCTGGGCTATGATCCAGCCGCGGGGCGCTTTGCCAAATCCAGCCCTGTGATTGGCTGCACCACACCCGAAATTGCCGCGCTGATCCAACCGCTTTTGCCACATTTTACCCCCGCCGCGCTGAATGATGCGCTCAATGAACAGGCGCGGCGCGCGCCTTTGCAGCCCGCCGTTGATCTGCCTGCGACATTAGACGAATTGCGCGCACAGGGTTTGCGCCTTGGTCTTGCAACCAATGATACCGAAGGCCCCGCCCGAGCGCATCTGACCCGCGCGGGGGTTCTTCACATGTTTGATTTTATCGCGGGCTGCGATTCGGGCTGGGGGGGCAAACCTGCACCAGGCCAGCTTTTTGCCTTTGCCGATTCTATCGCCGTTCCGCCCAGTGCCATTGCCATGGTCGGCGATAGTCTGCACGATCTTCATGCCGCGCGCGCGGCTGGAATGCTGGCTATTGGCGTTTTAACAGGCGTGGCTGAACAGGCTGATCTGGCCCCCCATGCTGATGTGGTTCTGCCCGATATCGGCCATTTGGCGGGTTGGCTTGCACAGCGCGCAGGCGGGCTTGCTGACAGATAGCGTGAAAACGACATTTTTCGTCGTCCGCTTGGCGCGCAACACTGCGCGCTTTGCGCCATCTTGTCCGAAATCCCTCGGAGTCTAGTATGAGCCACGATCCTGACGCACAAACTGCCACCAAACCGCGCGAGCGTGTCCGCTCTGGCGGGCGTGCGGGCCATAAAACACGAGCAGGCAGTGCGGCGATTGACCAAATGCCGTGGCGCGTGCCTGTCAATACAGATCGCCCAACAGAACCGCTGAACGGCGAGGGTGTAGCGGCGATCCATCGTGGCACGATGAAGATTTTGCGCGATATCGGGATTGAATTTCTAAACCCCGAGGCGGTGGAGATTCTGCGCAAAGCGGGCTGCAAGGTTACGGGCGAAAACGTGCGGATGGACGAAGATTTTGTCATGGAAATGCTGGGCCACGCGCCAAGCACATTTACCATGACCCCGCGCAACCCCGCGCGCGAATTGATCATGGGCGGCAATCATATGCTGTTTGTCAACGTGTCCTCGCCGCCGAACGCATGGGATATGGAACGCGGCAAACGCGCGGGCGATTTCACGGCGTTTTCCGAATTTATTAAACTGTCGCAATACTTTAATTGCATTCATATCTTGGGTGGTTATCCTGTCGAGCCCATCGATATTCACCCCTCGGTGCGGCACTTGGATTGCCTGCACGAGATGCTGACCCAATCGGACAAACTTGTTCACGCCTATTCGCTGGGGGCAGAGCGGGTGGAAGATGTGATGGAGATGGTGCGCATTGCAGGCGGGCTTTCCCATGACGAATTTGCCGCAAAGCCGCGTATGTTCACCAATATCAATTCCGTCTCGCCGCTGAAACACGACTATCCCATGCTGGACGGCGCGATGCGTATGGCGCGGCGCGGGCAGCCTGTGGTGGTTACCCCGTTTACGCTGGCGGGCGCAATGGCGCCCGTGACAATGGCAGGGGCGGTGACGCTGTCGCTGGCCGAAGGGCTGGCTGCGATTGCCCTTTTGCAATATATCAACTCTGGTTGCCCCGTAGCGCTCGGCACGTTTACAAGCAACGTCGATATGAAATCGGGCGCGCCTGCGTTTGGCACGCCCGAATACATGCGCGCCACGCAAATGACAGGGCAATTGGTGCGCCATTACGGCATTCCAATGCGGTCTTCGGGTGTTTGCGCGGCCAACGTGCCCGATGGGCAGGCAATGTGGGAAACCTCGAACAGCCTATGGGCGGCCGTGCAATCGGGCACCAATATGGTCTACCATGCGGCGGGCTGGCTCGAGGGCGGGCTGATCGCATCCCCTGAGAAATTCGTGATGGACTGCGAAGTTTTGCAAATGATCCAGCGCTATTTTGAACCCGTTACCTTTGCCACGCGCGATGAGGATATCGCGCTAGAGGCGATTGCCGAAGTGGGGGCAGGGGGCCATTACTTTGGCTGCCAGCACACGCAAGACCGCTATCAGACGGCGTTCTATCAGCCTTTTGTATCTGATTGGCGCAATTATGAGGCCTGGGCCCAAGATGGCGCGGTGCAAACGCCCGAACGCGCGAACCGCATCTACAAACAGATCTTCGCCGAGTTTGAACCCGCCCCGATGAACGGCGATCACGCCGAAGAACTGGCCCGCTTTGTGGCCAAACGTAAACAAGAGGGCGGCGCGCCGACAGATTTCTAGCCATTTGCACAAAGGGGCTGTAGCCTATGCTTAACCAAGGGGGGCGGCATGGACAGCACACATAAATCGCGCGCGATGATGACAGGAATGGGCGCGGTGGCAGCGCTGGCGCTGTATCTGTGGGTACAAATCGGGCTGGCCGAGGTTTTGGTCGGCCGCGCGCTGATGTTTGGCGTAGTTGCCACGGGCGTATTCTTTGGCGCGCTTGTGGCTATTTCACCCCGCATGACCCTGCGGCGCGCGGCTGTCTATGCCCTTGCCCAAGCGGGTATTGTGGCGCTGCTGATCCTGCTGGCCTCGCTGCGATTTGACACTGAGGAAGGCTTTATCGGCTCGGTCTTTCCCGTTTTTGCGGCGATGATCCTGTGCTGCCTGCCACTGCCGTTCTTCATCGCCCAGACCAATGGAAACTGGCGCGATTATGCCACGCTGTTTGAACAGGCGTGGGATATTGTGCTGCGTTATGGCGTGGGCCTTTTGCTGGTGGGCACAGTTTGGCTGCTGATATTCCTGTCTGATCTGTTGTTGTCCTTGGTCGGCCTTGGGTTCTTCGACTTGATTTGGGACATTGGCCCTGCGGCCTATCTGATCACGGGGGCGGCGGGCGGGTTTGGCATGGCGGTTGCCGCCGAAAGCATGGGCGCGGCTGGGGCCAGTTTGGCCTTGATGCTGCTGCGCCCCCTTTTGCCGCTGATCGTGGCCGTTGTGGCGCTGTTTTTGGTAGCCCTGCCATTTCGTGGCCTGTCATCGCTGTTTGGCGCGCTGTCGGCGGGTATGGCGCTGATGGCGATTTCCGCCGTGGCCGCGACGATGGTGACCGCCGTTGTCGATGCGCGCGGCGAGGCGGCAACGCGCAGCAGGCTTCTGGCGCTTTCGGCGCGAGTGATGTCTGTGTTGATGCTGGTGTTGGGCGCGTTGGCAGTGGTCGCCGTGGCGCAGCGTGTGATGCAATACGGCTGGACGCCCCCGCGCATTTATGCGGCGCTGGGGGCGGCGGTAAGCCTTGGCTATGGGCTGGTTTATGCTGCGGGGGCGGTGCGAGAGGGTTGGATGGCGCGCATTCGCCGCGCCAATGTGACCATGGCGCTGGCGTTGGTCTTGCTGGCTGGGGTGACGCTGACCCCCCTTTTGAATGCCGAGCGTATTTCGACCGCCAGCCAGATGGCGCGATTTGAAGATGGCCGAACACCGCCCGAAAAACTGGATGTTTTGGCCTTTGAAAACTGGGGCATAGCGGGCCGCGCGGCGCTGGATGATCTGACCGCGCGGTCGAAACAGGTTGGGGGCGAGGCGCTGGCCGCGCGTCTTGCTGACCCTTATGTTTTGCCCGGAATTATTTCGCCAGATTTGGCAAAACTGCGGGCCGCGTTAGTAGCCGTCATGCCCCTGCAACCCCCGAATGCGGGCGCTGACCAAGCTATCTTACTGCAAGGGATGAACGATTATGCTTTGATCGATGCCAGTGCCGCCTGCGCGCGGCCATCGGGCGATTTGGTTCAGTCTTGCGCCATGATCGTTGCCGATTTCTTGCCTGATTTACAGGGCAACGAGGGTTTGATTGCCTTTATCAGCGAGGCGGGCGATTTGCAGCTTTATGGGCTGACGCAAAACCTGTCTGAGGGAAACTGGGCGCAGATCGATACGATTGGCATGGTTGATTTCCCAAGTGGTGACGCGGCAGTTGCCGCCTTGCGGGCATGGCAATCTTCCGCCCCTGCATTAACCGCTGCGCCCATTATGCAGGTGCCTTTGGGCACGGGCGGGTTGATTTTGTTGCCATAGCCGCCATGCGCCTGCGCAATTTTCTGGGTATTTTCGGCAAAAGCGGTGCAAAAAGTCTTGGCTTTGGGCGGTGATTTACATCGCCACGCGGCAGATTGCAGCGCTTTGTTAAGCCCTACCGCTTAGGCTTTGATCTACGCCTTTTGGATAGGAACCATTTGCCATGCTTGGCCTGATCAACCGCGCCTTTGAGGGTTTTTTGCGCGACACATACGGCGCGGACATCTGGGAACAGGTGGCGGCGGCGGCTGGGCTTGGGTTCGATCGGTTCGAATCCATGCTGCAATACGACCCTGATCTTGCCGACCGCGTGGTCAGCGCCGCCGCCCAGGTGTTGCGCCGCCCGCGCGAGACGATTTTGGAAGATGTGGGCACCTATTTAGTCTCGCATCCCAATTTGGAACGGCTGCGCCGCCTTTTGCGCTTTGGCGGGGTTGATTTTGTTGAATTTCTACACTCGCTGGATGATCTGCCAGAACGGGGGCGGCTTGCGCTGCCCGAACTGGAATTGCCCCGCCTGCGGCTGGTGGATCAGGACGGCGGTGTGTTTCGGCTGTATTGCCAGATGCCGATCATGGGCATTGGCCATGTGGTTGTTGGCCTGCTACGCGCTATGGCGGATGATTACGGGATGCTCGCGCTGATTGATTTTGATCAAACCCTTCCCAACGGCGAAGAAGTGGTTGCCGTGCATTTGCTGGACTATCGCCATTCAAATGGCCGCGCCTTTGATTTGTCGGCGTTGATTTAGGGCGCGGCATGGGCATTTTAACCCCTATATCCACGCTGCCTATCGCCGCCATGGGCCGCTTTATGCCCATGTATATGGCGGTAGATGACACAGGGCGCATCCGCGCAATGGGCCCGTCTTTGCGCCGCGTTTTGGGTCGCCCCAGCCCGCTTGGCCGTAGCCTGTTTGAAGTGTTGGCATTTCGCCGCCCTGCGGGGATAGGATCAATCACAGATTTGCGCGCGCAGGCGGGCATTCAGCTGCATTTGGGCCTGCGCGGCCAGCCTGATGTGCATTTGCGCGGGCTCGCCATGCCCGTGGGGGATGGCGCAATGCTGATCAACCTGTCGTTTGGCATTGGCGTGATTGACGCGGTGCGCCGCTATGGCCTGTCTGCGGCGCATTTTGCCGCCACCGATCTGACCATCGAACTGCTGTATCTGGTCGAGGCCAAGGCCGCTGTTATGGGCGAACTGCGCAGCCTAAACGCGCGTTTGAATGGCGAGAAAATGCAGGCTGAAGAGGCGGCACTGACTGATCCTTTGACGGGGCTGCGCAACCGCCGCGCGCTGGATACGATGCTGGGCGTGATGCTGGATCAAGAGGCGTCATTTGGCCTGATGCATCTGGATTTGGATTACTTTAAGGCGGTGAATGATCGGTTGGGCCACGCGGCGGGCGATTATGTGCTGCGCGAAGTGGCCCGCATTTTGCGCCGCGAAACCCGCGCGACTGATACAGTCGCCCGTGTGGGCGGCGACGAATTTGTGCTGGTAATGCCCTATATGACCGATTTGAAGCAGCTTCGCGCCATTGCGCAGCGCCTGATTGCAGCCCTATCAAAACCGATGGAATTTGAAGGCCAAGAATGCTGCATCTCTGCATCAATCGGTATGCTGGCATCAACTGATTACGGCCATTTGGACGTTGAGAAAATGGCCGCCGATGCCGATGCCGCCCTGTATGCGGCGAAACGGGCAGGGCGCGGGCGGGCGCGATTAGCCCCACATGCGGCGTTGCGCAAATAGGCGGTCAAACGACAGCGCGCCCGCCCCGCGAAAGACCAGCACCAGCAAAAGCACCAGCCAAAGCGCCCGTTGATCTGCGATCAATGCTGCAGGATCGCGGTCAAACCATAAACCGATTGTGTCCACCCCCACCTTGTGCCCCCAAATGTCGGTTGCAGATTGCACCAGCACAAAGCCTATCATCCCCAGCGCTGCAAGTCTGGTGCATAGGCCAATAACGATGGCAACAGGCAGGATATATTCCGCGTAGGTTCCTGAAAGAACAACAATTTTATGCCAAAGGGTCATCGCGCTTGCGTCATAGCCCACCGCTTCGAACGCACGCGGGTAGATTTGTGCATATGCCCCAAGTGACAGACCAAATGGAAAGCTGTCAATCTTGGTACCTGCTGAGGCGAGAAAATACCCCGCCAAAACGCCAGCAAAAACCAATCGCGCGGTTAGGGGCAATAGGCCCGCTTGGCGATCCAGCCAAGCTATGCATTTCAAATAGACGTCAATGATCATCTTGATCTATCCCCACAATCGCGCCGCCAGTCAGCAGCAGTTTTAGCACTTCGCCTAAATCAAATGGCCCTGTTGCAAGGTCTAGGGCTGCGCCCAACTCTGCGCCTGCGATTAACGCCTGCACTGTTTCTAGGCTGTGCTGCGGCAGTAAACTGGGTATCGGATCAAAGTCAGGGCGCATGACTATTACTGCCTCGGCAACCATTTGCGGCGGGGCCGCGCCGCGCATGTTGGCGGCCCAAATACCTAAGATAGGCCATGAAGATGCAATGATCTGCACCGCAGGCGCAAAGCGTAGGCGCAGGGTTTGCAAATCTGCCTCGGTCAAAGTGGTAAACACCAACGGGTCAATACTATCGGCATCGGCGGCGTGGTAACTGCAGCGGATGGCCTGCTCTAGCTGAGCAACATCGGGCAGATAGCCCAGACTTGCTGCGGGTGGAAACTGTGCGATGAAATTGGCGAAATCATCGCCGTAAAGCATCATAATTCGTGTTCTGGGCGGGCAATTGCGTGCATATTCGCCTGCCATTGCGGCAAAAAACGCATCTCCAACCAAGGCACGTGTTGCAGGAAAACCCGCCTCTAGCACACGGATCAGGCCAAGGGTGACATTATTGCGATATACATCAAATCGGCGCGGCGCGGCCTAGCGGGTCGATCAGCCCCTGCGGAAGGGGTGCCGCTGGATTTAGCAGTGCGGCTATGAATTCTGCACTGTTCACGCTGCCGCGCCTTGGGCAGATTGCACGGCGCGTGCAGGGGCCAAAATGTGCTCGACCAAGGTGGCCTCGCTTTGCAAGACGGGCCAGTCTGTTACATCATTGTCCCATTCGATTAATGTCGGCTTTGCCCCTGTCAGATGGATGGTGTGGCGGTACAACTGCCACACTGCATCTGCAACAGTGCGCGAATGGCTGTCAATCAGCAAGGGCGCGCCATGGTCGCCCG
>CAXNJD010000035.1:0-7886 GCA_964202545.1 Cypionkella sp. | reverse complement strand
TGATTGTTACCCCTTTGGTCGGCGCGCTGATCCTGTTTTGGATGGTTGACGCCCGAGGCGTTTTGGGTTCGGCCATACAGACTTTGGTAGGGAATCCTGAATTGTCGGTCAAGGCATCGACACCGATGATGTGGACCATGTTGATCATTTACGGTGTCTGGTCAACGGCGCCCTTTGCGTTTGTCGTCTACTACGCGGGTCTGCAAACCGTACCAAAGGATACCTTGGAAAGCGCTATGATCGACGGGGCGACGCGCTGGCAACGCTTGCGCTTTGTGATCTTGCCGCACCTCTTGCCGCTGACGACGTTCCTTTTGCTGATCAAGATCATGGATAACTTTCGGGTTTTTGAGCCCATTGTTAGCTTCAACGCAGGTGCCCATGCCCAATCACTTAGTTATTTCATCTACTCTGATCTTAGCGCGACAAATCAGCTTTTGTCATCTGCTGCGGCAACATCGGTATTGACCATTCTTGGCGTCATTGTCCTGTTGTCGCCCGTAATCGTGCGCACATGGAAATCCTTTGGAAGGCCAGCGTCATGACCGCGAGCATCGCTGAGCGCCGCCCCATTACATTGCAATTCCTATTGGTTGGGTTCCTGATCTTATGGATTGTTGTTGCGGCCTATCCGTTCATTTGGACGTTGTGGGGCAGCTTTAAAGTCGAAGGGGACTTCTTCTCAAAGGCTGATTGGGCCAATGCCCTGACTGGCCCGCTGACCACGGTTGAGACTGGCGGATCCATGACCGGCCAAGGTTACTACGGCGCTTGGGTTGAGAACGATTTTTGGCACGCGGTGCTGAACACTTCCATCGTCGTCGTCTCGGTCGTCACCATCTCGCTGACCTTTGGCACGCTGGGCGGTTATGCGCTGGCGCGGTCGGGTTATCGTTACGTGTTTTGGATCTTGATTATTGCGCTGATCTTTCGTGCCATGCCACATGTGACGTTGGTTTCGGGCTATCTGTTGCCCTTTTACCAGTGGAACCTTTGGGGGCATCTACCAACAGCGATCATCGTTCTAGTGGCGATCAACCAGCCCTTTACCTTGTGGATGCTGACCTCGTTTTTTCAAAACATCCCCAAGGATCTGGACGAAAGCGCCATGGTAGACGGCTGTTCGCGGTTTCAGGCGTTTCGACTGGTCATCATCCCGGTGATGTGGCCGGGGGTTATCACCACGGGTTTGTTCAGCTTTCTTCTGGCCTACAACGACTTTGCTGTAACTGCGATGCTGCTCAATCAGGAAAACCAGACGATGATCCCCAAAATCGCGTCCTTTCTTGGCACGACGCAGACCAAGGGCAATGTGATGTTTGCTGTCTCCGCCGTGGTGTCGGCGACCGCCCCCCTGTTCGTGCTGGTGATGATCTTCCAGCGCCAAATCGTCAGCGGCCTGACCGCCGGCGCTGTGAAAGGATAAGCCATGGCCGATATCCAGTTGCAAAATCTGACCAAACGCTGGGGCAGTTTTACTGGCCTGCAACCGATGGATCTGCACATCGGGGATGGTGAGTTTCTGGTGCTGCTTGGCCCTTCTGGCTGCGGCAAGACCACGACAATGCGAATGATTGCGGGGCTAGAGGATGCCAGCGAAGGCAATATCCTGATTGGGGGCAAGCGGGTTAACGATTTGGAACCCAAAGATCGTGATATCGCCATGGTGTTTCAATCCTATGGGCTATACCCGACGATGACGGTTTATGAAAACATCCGCTTTCCCCTGAAGGTGCGCGGCATTCCTGTGTCCGAGCATCACGAACGCGTGATGCGCGCGGCTGAAACGGTTGAGTTGACCGAGTTTCTGGATCGCAAACCCGCCGCCTTGTCGGGTGGACAGCGTCAGCGCGTGGCCCTAGCGCGCGCCATTGTGCGCAAGCCAAAGGTATTCTTGATGGACGAACCTTTGTCCAACCTTGACGCCAAACTGCGCGTTTCAACCAGAGCGCAGATCAAAAACCTGCACCACGAGTTAAAAACAACGACCATCTACGTCACCCATGACCAAATCGAGGCGATGACACTGGCCGACCGCGTTGTGGTGATGAGCCGGGGCGAGGTGCAGCAGGTCGGCACGCCTTTGGAAATTTATGACCGCCCTACCAATACCTTTGTTGCGGCCTTTATCGGCAATCCGGCGATGAACCTGATGCAGGGCACCCTGACGGGCGGTGTGTTCGAGGCCCAGAATGTCCGTATCCCCGGCCTCAACGGCCCCGATGGTGCGGTGACCTTGGGTTTCCGCGCCGAGGATGCCAGCATTGCCGCCAGCGGCGAAATTGCAGCCCCAATCTATTCGATGGAGCTGTTGGGTGATGCGTCAATGGCCACCATGCAGGCGGGTGGCGCTTTGGTCGCGGTCAAGGCCGCCAAGGATTACACGGGCAAAATCGGCCAAAACATCGCGGCTCATATCCCCGCCCATATCTGCCACCTTTTCGACGCCAAAACAGGCGTTCGGTTGAATTCGTAAGGAGACCACAATGGCCATCCAATCTCTAAAGTCTGGCAAACCAGAAGGTGCCCGCGCCGAAGACGACGCCAAGGTTCGCGCCAGTGTCGAAGCCATCCTTGCCGATATCGGGGCGCGCGGTGACGCCGCCGTGCGCGATCTGGCACAGAAATTCGATGGCTATGCGCCGCCGTCTTTCCGCCTGACCCCGTCCGAGATTGAGGCTGCGATGCAAAAGGTTGGGGCACGCGACATGGAGGATATCCGTTTCGCCCAAACGCAGATCCGCCGCTTTGCCGAAGCGCAGCGCGCGTCGATGACCGATATCGAGGTGGAAACTCTGCCCGGCGTGTTTTTGGGGCATAAGAATATCCCCGTTCAGTCGGTTGGCTGTTATGTGCCGGGGGGTAAATTCCCAATGGTGGCTTCGGCCCATATGTCGGTGCTAACCGCATCGGTTGCGGGCGTGCCGCGCATTATCGCCTCGGCTCCGCCAGTTAAGGGCGAACCCCACCCTGCCATTGTCGCTGCGATGCAGTTGGGCGGCGCGCATGAAATTTATGTGTTGGGCGGCATTCAGGCCGTGGGCGCTATGGCCTTGGGGACCGAAACAATCCAACCCGTCGATATGCTGGTAGGCCCCGGCAATGCCTTTGTCGCCGAGGCCAAGCGCCAGCTTTATGGCCGCGTGGGAATTGACCTTTTCGCGGGCCCAACCGAGACGATGGTTATCGCGGACGATACAGTAGATGCCGAAATTTGCGCAACCGATCTGCTGGGGCAGGCCGAGCATGGCTATAACTCGCCAGCTTGCCTTATCACCAATTCGCGCAAACTGGCGGAAGGGACGCTGGCCGAGATTGACCGTCTTTTGGCCATCTTGCCCACCCGCGAAACGGCTTCGGTCAGTTGGCGTGATTACGGCGATGTGATCCTGTGTGACACACATGACGAGATGCTGGCAGTGGCCAATGACATGGCTTATGAGCATGTGCAGGTGATGACCGACCGCGACGATTGGTATCTAGAGCAAATGCACAGCTATGGCGCGCTGTTCCTTGGACCACGCACCAATGTGGCCAATGGTGACAAGGTTATCGGCACCAATCATACCCTGCCGACGAAAAAGTCTGGCCGTTACACGGGTGGGCTTTGGGTGGGCAAGTTTCTAAAGACCCACAGCTATCAGCGCATTACCACCGATGCGGCGGCGGCGATGGTGGGCGAATACGGATCGCGATTGTGTATGCTGGAAGGCTTTGTCGGCCATGCCGAGCAATGCAACATTCGCGTTCGCCGCTATGGGCATAAGAACGTCGGCTACGGCATGGCCGCAGAATAGGATCAGATGATGCGCAGCCCTTCCCAGTTGAAAGCCACTATTTCCCAGTTTCGCAAAGCGCTAGAAACAGCCAGCCGCGACAGCCTGAAACCTGCGCTTGCGGCAGCGTTTTCTCCTGATGCGGTGATCCAGCTTTGCCACCCCTTTGGCGAGATTAGTGGCCCAGACGCATTTCACGACCGCGCCCTATCGCCGCTTTTGGCGGCTATGCCCGATCTTGAACGGCGCGATATGATCGTTCTGGCGGGCACTACGCCCGAAGGGCAAGATTGGGTTGGGTGCATGGGCAATTATATGGGCACCTTTGTTGCGCCATTTCTTGATATCCGCCCGACGGGCCACCTGGCCCATATGCGCTATCACGAGTATTTCCGCATTGAGGGCGGCAAGATCGCTCAGATACAGGCGATCTGGGATATTCCCGAACTGATGATGCAGGCGGGCGTCTGGCCGATGGGGCCGCAGCTTGGGGCCTTTATCACCACGCCTGCACCGATGAGTGGCGACGGCCTAACTGCCTCGGGCGATGGCAGTGCCACGATGGATCACGTGCTAGCAATGCTGACGGCGCTGTGCAAACATCCGGCTAACCCCGACCCAAACATCATGGATATGCCGCGCTTTTGGCATCCGCGTTTCAACTGGTATGGCCCGGCGGGCATCGGCACGATGCGGGGGATCTCAGGCTTTCGCAACTGGCATCAAATTCCGTTTCTGGGGGCTATGCCAGATCGCGGCTTGGACAGCGGCGGGCTGCACAGCCATTGGTTTGGCGAAGGCGACTATGTCTGCGAAACTGGCTGGCCCAACATGCGCCTTACCATCACCCAGGACGGTTGGCTGGGCATCGCGCCCGCGGGGCAGCGCATTACCCTGCGCAGTCTGGATTTCTGGCGGATGGAGGGCGGGCTTATCCGTGAAAACTGGGTTCTGGTCGATTTGCTGGACATGTGGGCGCAAATTGGTGTCGATGTGCTGGGGCGGATGCGGGAATTTAACAAGGCGCGCAACATGGGCCTCGTAACGGTGCCAGATGGATTGAGCTGATGAATCTGCCAAAAACCCCATCGTTCCGTCTTGACGGCAAACGCGCGTTGGTCACCGGTGCCTCTTCGGGCATTGGCCTAGGCGCGGCTGCGGCCTTGGCCGAGGCGGGGGCCGAGGTGACGCTGGTCGCCCGCCGCTTGGGCGAGTTAGAGGCGGTTCGCGATGCCGTTCGCGCGCAAGGCGGGCGGGCCGAGGCATTGGCACTGGACATCACCGATCTGGCCGCAACAGCGGCCGCGCTGGCGGCCCATGGCCCGTTTGATGTGCTGGTGAACTCTGCTGGTCTGGCCCGCCATACCCCAGCGCTGGACACCACGCCAGATGACTATGATAGCGCAATGAACCTGAACCTGCGCGCGGCCTATTTCCTAACGCGCGAGGTGGCGCGGGGGCTGATCGCTGCGGGCAGGCCAGGCAGCCTGATCAATGTCTCCAGCCAAATGGGTCATGTTGGCGGGCCAGAGCGCGCTGTCTATTGCGCAACCAAACACGCGCTTGAGGGAATGACCAAGGCGATGGCGCTAGAGTGGGGCGCGCATGGCATCCGCGTCAACACGCTGTGCCCCACCTTCATTCGCACGCCCTTGGGCGAGCAGACCTTACAGAACCCGGATCGCCGCGCGTGGATCTTGTCGAAAATCAAGCTGGGCCGCGTGGGCGAGATTGACGATCTGATGGGGCCAGTGGTGTTTCTGGCCTCGGATGCCGCTGCCATGTTGACCGGCACGCATTTGATCGTGGACGGGGGTTGGACCGCCGAATGAACGAGCAGCCCATCAAAATAACCGCGATGGATGTGGCAAGGCTGGCAGGGGTCAGCCAGTCTGCGGTCAGCCGTGTCTTCACGCCGGGTGCCTCCGCGTCGCAAGTGACGGCTCAAAAGGTGCGCGCGGCGGCAGAGCAGCTGGGTTACCGCCCAGACCCCTTGGCCCGCGCCATGATTACGGGGCGCACCCGCATCATCGGCCTTGTCGTCGCCTATCTGGAAAACCAGTTTTATCCTGTTGTGCTGGAACTTCTCAGCCAAGCCTTGCAAGCGCGCGGCTATCACGTTCTGGTTTTCATGGCCGAAAACTCGACTGAACGGGTGCCACAGGTGATGGCCGAACTGCTGGATTATCAGGTCGATGGCATCATCACAGCATCCGTCGCCATGACCAATGACCTAACCACCCGCTGCGCCAAGGCAGGCATCCCCGTGGTGATGTTCAACCGTGGCCAAGATGATGACAGGCTGTCCGAGGTGACGTCGGACAATCTGGCGGGGGGGGCGCGCGCTGCGCGGTATTTGATCGAAACGGGCCACCGCCGAATTGCCCATGTTATGGGATGGCAAGGCTCGTCCACGGGCCGCGACCGCGCTAAAGGCTTTAGCCAAGCGCTGCGCGATGCGGGTCAAGAGCCATTTGCGATGATCGACGGTATGTATGCGCGCGATGCGGCGTCGGCGGCGGTGCGGCGCCTGTTCGAAAGCCCCATCAAGCCCGACGCAGTTTTTGTTGGCAATGACCACATGGCCTTTGCCGTCATGGACACGCTGCGTTTTGAAATGGGGCTGAAGGTACCCGAAGATGTTTCGGTGATCGGCTATGACGATGTGCCGATGGCGGCTTGGCCCAGCTATAACCTGACCACCATCCGCCAGCCCGTTCGCCGCATGGTCGAGGCGACCGTGGAAATCTTACTCAATCAGATCGAGGGCGAAACCGCCCCCAACCGCATTCGCATCGACGGGCCGCTGATCACGCGCGGCTCAGTCAAAGAAAGGACACCATCGTGAAGGGCTTTTCCAACCGCTGGAGCGATTTTCCGGACTATATTTTGGGCATCACGCGCGAGATTTGGGAAGGGCGCGATATGGCTGGTTTGCAGCATTGGTATGCGCCCGATATTCCCGTTCGCACGCCCATGGGGGTGGGAATTGGCAATGGGCCCGTCATCGCATCGACCCTTGCCACGTTGCACGAATTTCCTGACCGCCAGCTTTTGGGCGAAGATGTGATCTGGTCAGGCAGCCCCGAGACGCATCTGTTGTCGTCGCATCGGATACTGTCCACTGGCACCCATACAGGGAACGGCTGGTTCGGGCCTGCCACGGGCAAGCGTTTTGCAGTGCGCGTCATCGCCGATTGCGCGGCGCGCAATGACGCGATCGACGATGAATGGTTGGTGCGCGACAATGGCGGAATCGTTCGGCAGCTGGGCGGCGATCCGCGCAGCTTTGCCCGCGATCTTGTCGCGCGCGAGGGTGGGGCGGACAAGGCCGCGCCCCCCTTTACACCCGCGATGGACGTGCCAGGTCCATATCAGGCCAATGGCAATGACAATGCATATGGTGCACGCTATGCCGACACTTTGCGCCGTATCATGCGAGGCGATCTTGCCCATGCGCTGGCCGAATACGACCGCGCCGCTTTGGCCGACCACGCAGGCGCACGGCAGTTGATTGGCGCGCAGGCGATTGCCGATAGCTGGCTGTCGCTGCGCGCGGCCTTTCCCAATGCCCAGTTTGCCGTTCATCACCAGATCGGGATGGAAGGCGGGATGATGCCCCCGCGCGCTGCCGTACGCTGGTCGCTGGACGGGGTGCATGACGGTTGGGGCGCGTTCGGTGCGCCCACTGGCGCGCCCGTTCACATCATGGGCATGGCCCATGCCGAATATGGCCCCTTTGGGCCAAGCGGGCCCCGCGACGATGGCGCTGTGCGCCGCGAATGCGCGCTTTGGGATGAAATCGCGATCTGGAAACAAATCCTTTTGCATACAGGTGAAACAGAATGACTCCGCAAGACATGGAAGCCCGCATCGTCCGCTATGGCGAATTACGACCCTGCAAGACCGCCTTCATCGACGCCCATACGCCAGGGTCTGATCGCAAGGAAAACTTTACCATCATCGGCGGGGGCGTGTCGGAAAGCCCTGATCAGCACGTACATATTCGGGAAACCCCGGGCTTTAACATTGGGGCGGCGGGCCAACCACCGGGATGCCGCAACAGCCTGCACAGCCACCGGACGGCAGAAGTGTTCTTTGTCCTGAAAG
>CAXNJD010000034.1:0-8041 GCA_964202545.1 Cypionkella sp. | reverse complement strand
CCAGAGGCAGAGCCTGCCAAATCGGGCCGCACGGACAGTATCCCTGCATTGGCGGATGGTAGAGACACACCGTTGCCCACGCCCATAACCGCCATCAGGCCAAAGAACAGCGCGGCCCCTTTGATGCCTGCCAAACTGAACAACGCAAGCGCAGCCAAGCCTACAAGGGTGATCAGCGCGCCGATCAACACCATGTTATTCATACCCACGCGTACCGAATAGCGCCCTGCCAGAAAATTACCTGCAGTATAGCCAAGCGCGATTAGGCCAAAGTAAAGGCCTGTTTGCGCAGGCGTTAGCCCAAACACATCACTTGCGACAAAGGGTGCGCCGCCAAGGGCGGCAAAGAAAGCGCCAGAGGCAAAGGCCGCAGCCCCTGCATAGCCCCAGAACGGCAGGGATACCAAAAGCTGTGGATATTGGCGGAACTGGCCGACAAGGCTGATATCAGAGGCAGGGTGCGTTTCGCCCATATCAGCATAGGTGAGCGCCAGCACAAGTGCGCCCGAAATGCCCAAAAAGGCAAAACTGGCTTGCCAGCCATAGGCCTGATCTAGCAGGCCGCCGATGCTTGGGCCGATCATTGGTACCAGCGACATGCCCATGGTGACGTAGGCAATCATCGAAGCGGCGCGCGCATCGGACACCATATCGCGGATCACGGCGCGCGACAGGACTGTTCCTGCGGCAACAACGGCCTGCATCATGCGAAAAAACAGAAATACCCCCGCTGTGGGGGCCAAAATGGTGCCAAGTGTAGCCAGCAAAAACAGCGCCAGCGCGCCTAGCATGATCGGGCGGCGGCCATAACGGTCGGACAGCGGGCCGATAAAGATTTGCAGAACGGCAGAAAGCGCCAGATACAGCGAGACCGATTGCTGCATAACCCCATAAGGCACATTGAAATACTGCGCCATCATAGGCAAGGACGGCAGGAAGATGTTCATCGACAAGGCCGAGATGCCAGCCAATAGCGTTAGGGTAATGATACTGGGCGGGGTGGCGCGGTTTAGAAACACGGGAGTGGTCATGGATTGCGGCCCATTAATAAAGGATGAAAGGCGCGCTAAGGCCCCTGCCGCCCTAGGTGAAAGGGGAAGGGTGGGCAGCGCGCGCAAAGTGGTTGGTTAATTCTGACGCTATAGGGCAGGGCGCGGGCAAAGCCAAGTGGGGGGTATATTAGCAAATTTGCAGTTTGCAGATACACGCTTGGCAACTGTTTGCAAATTTACCGAATTGCGCTTTGCGGCGTGCAGATAGACCAGTATGGTCACTCAAACTACTAAGGGGGGCTGCCATGAAAGACATCCTAGAACAGCTGGAAGCGCGGCGCGATATAGCGCGGCTGGGCGGCGGCGTTCGTCGCATTGAGGCTCAGCACGCCAAAGGCAAGCTGACCGCGCGCGAGCGGATCGAGCTGTTGATGGATGAGGGCAGCTTTGAAGAATTTGACATGTTCGTCACCCATCGCTGCACGGATTTTGGCATGGAGGCCGAGCGCCCCGCAGGGGACGGCGTGGTCACGGGTTGGGGCACGGTGAATGGGCGGATGATCTATGTCTATGCCCAAGATTTCACGGTTTTTGGCGGATCGCTTTCGGAAACGCAGTCGAAAAAGATCTGCAAAATTATGGATATGGCCATTCAAAACGGCGCGCCGATTATCGGGATCGCCGACAGTGGCGGCGCACGCATTCAAGAAGGCGTGGCCAGCCTTGCAGGTTACGCCGAGGTGTTTCAGCGCAATATCATGGCATCGGGCGTGGTGCCGCAGATTAGCCTGATTATGGGGCCATGCGCGGGTGGCGCGGTGTATTCGCCCGCGATGACTGATTTTATTTTTATGGTCAAAGACAGCAGTTATATGTTTGTCACGGGGCCCGATGTGGTGAAAACCGTCACCAACGAGGCGGTTTCGGCAGATGAGCTGGGCGGATCGGCCACACATACCAAGAAATCATCCGTGGCTGATGGCGCATTTGAAAACGATGTCGAGGCATTGGCCGAAGTGCGCCGCCTGATCGATTTTCTGCCCCTCAATAACCGTGAAAAGGCCCCTGTGCGCCCGTTCTTCGACGACCCTGCGCGGCTGGAGCCAAGTCTGGACACGCTGATCCCTGACAATCCGAACCAGCCGTATGATATGAAGGAATTGGTTCTCAAAGTTGCTGATGAGGGCGATTTCTTTGAAATTCAGCGCGAATTTGCGGCCAATATCATCACGGGGTTTGTTCGGATTGAAGGGCAAACTGTGGGCGTGGTCGCCAACCAACCAATGGTGCTGGCGGGCTGTTTGGACATTGATTCTGCGCGCAAAGCGGCCCGTTTTGTGCGGTTTTGCGATGCGTTTGAAATTCCGATCTTAACGTTGGTTGACGTTCCAGGCTTTTTGCCAGGCGTGCAGCAAGAACTGGGCGGTGTGATTAAGCACGGCGCAAAGCTGCTGTTTGCCTATGGCGAGGCGACTGTGCCCAAGGTGACAGTCATCACCCGAAAAGCATACGGCGGGGCTTATGTGGTTATGTCCAGCAAGCCGCTGCGCGGTGATTTTAACTATGCTTGGCCTACTGCCGAAGTGGCGGTGATGGGGGCCAAGGGGGCAACAGAGATCATTCATCGCGGCAAGCCTGCGGACGAGATTGCGCGCCTGACACAGGAATATGAAGACCGCTTTGCCAACCCCTTTGTTGCCGCGGAAAAAGGCTTTATTGACGAGGTGATCCGCCCTCATTCCACGCGCCGCCGCGTGGCGCGCGCTTTTGCCAGCCTGCGCGGTAAAAAGCTGACGAACCCGTGGAAAAAGCACGACAATATCCCGCTTTAGGTTGGCCCGGATGGAACAGGAAAATCTTGATGTGTCTGTGGGAGATGGGGCGGCGATTGCCGTGCCATCTGGGCAAGCGGTCACGCTGCTGGATATCATTTGGAACAGCATCGGCCCCGAAGGGCCTGCGCCGCGCTTTCGCTTTGTGGCCCCCGCGATTGCGAAAGAGGGCGGCAGTATCAGCTATGAGGTGACAGAAGCTGATTTGTTGGATTTGTGCCAAAGCTATGTCATCGGAAAATTGGCGGAAAAGGGCTTGGCTGCGCCTTTGGTTTTGGTGTCAATCGCAGACCGCGCGGTGGAATTTGGCGTGTCAGACCCAGAGGCGACGCAATACTTTGAAGCCTTTACGATCGATGGTTCTACCTGCAGTAGAGAGATTTTCTGATGCGGCTACAGCATATAGTTTCCAAAATGATAACAAAACAAAATTTCATTTTTCCTTTTGATTTTGGAACTTTATACGATAATCTGCACGTAGGCGGGCCCCAAGCCGCCTATCCCTCGGTGAAGGGGGTGGCAGCAAGCACGCCCCCCGCAAAAAAATGGACTAAAACGTGTCGAGCAGCACAGAATTGCACAGCTTCCAATCCTATAACCGCGCCGCGCTGGGACATAGCGCCGCGTCAGATATTGGGCCTGCGTTTGCAGGCGCGGCCCAATGCGCAAGCAGCCAATAAAGGCTGCACGCAGGCAGGAAGCTTTCGCATTGGGCGGGCGCATGGGGCCGATATGGCCGCGCCCGCCTTTTTTCATGCCCAGACCACAGCGCAGATCACACACTTGAGCACGCGCCCGCTTTGTGACAGCACCCCTCTTGCGCAATCAGGCCAATGGGCGCGCAAGCAAAGGGGAAAGATATGCTAAAACATCGTGGATTTCCAGGGCGCTTGCCCGGTTCGGATTATCAATTTACCATTCGGCGTGCCAACCATAAGGATGGCACCACAAAACTCGTGCGGCGCGAGCGGTTTGCAGATCGCAAAAATGCCGATAAACTGGCGGATGCTGGATTTATAGCGGCGCTTTGGGCGCATTTTGGCGAAGAACCGTTTGAGAGGGGCAATTTGGACGCGGGCCGCCTATCGTGGCTGCTGGGGCGCGAAGTTGTGCCTGCGGAAGACCCCTTTAACCCTGCTAGTTATGACGCGATGCTGCGGATAGATGTCAAACGCGCCGCCGTATCCTTTCCCGAAGTTTTTGATGAAAATGCCGTTCCGATGGATTTTTCGGATTGGGATGACGAGGACGACGAGCAATGAACACTCGCACCGCAGATCGGCAAGTTTTGGCGCAGTGGGCGATCTGCGACATATTGCCATTTGAACACGCGCCGCGCTTGGCCGACAGTGCGGCCATGTCCATTTCGGCGTGCGTTGCCGCCCTTGACGCCACCAAGGGCTTTCCTTGTGATACTTTCCCTTTTAACTGGCCCAGCCCCACCAGGGTTGGGCCGTTTTTTTGGCGCATGCCCTTTGCAGAAATTTCTTCCCAAGTGGAAAGAGATTCGGTAGACTCGATTACAATTACAACAAACGATCGAGGCAAATCATGCGGAAATTTTTTGTGCTTGGCCTTTTGGCCATGCCACTTACAGCTTGTATGGATAACGACATTCAGCGTGGCCTTTTGGGCGCGGGCGTTGGCGCTGCGCTTACGTCTGTCGCAGGCGGCAATTTGGTTACGGGCGCGGTTATGGGCGGCATTTTCGGCACCGTCTGCGATGACCTTAGCGTCTGCGGCGCGCGGTACTAAAACACTTTCGGCCTTTGGGCCAGTTGCGCATTTAGGGTCAAACGGGCTGATTGCCCGTTTGGCCCTTTTTGCTTGTGCGCAGCGCATTTTGCCACGGGCTTTGGCCCGCCTGTGGCCCTATCAGGAGCTTGCCCATGTTTAAGAAAATCCTTATTGCAAACCGGGGCGAGATTGCCTGCCGTGTGATTAAAACTGCCCGCAAGATGGGTATCAAAACCGTGGCGGTCTATTCGGATGCGGATCGCGGAGCGCTGCATGTGAAAATGGCCGATGAGGCGGTGCATATTGGCGCATCCCCTGCTGCGCAAAGTTATATCGTGATTGATAAGATCATGGCCGCGATTAAGGCCACCGGGGCCGAAGCGGTGCATCCGGGCTATGGGTTTTTGTCGGAAAACATGAATTTCGCAGCCGCGCTAGAGGCGGCAGGCGTTGCGTTTATTGGCCCGCCATCCCCTGCAATCGAGGCGATGGGCGATAAGATTACGTCCAAAAAAATCGCCCAAGAGGCGGGGGTTTCGACTGTGCCCGGCCATATGGGGGTGATTGCTGATGCGGATGAGGCAGTCAAGATTGCCACCCAAATTGGCTATCCTGTGATGATTAAGGCGTCCGCTGGCGGCGGCGGTAAGGGGATGCGCATTGCGTGGAACGACGCCGAGGCGCGCGAAGGGTTCGGATCAGCCAAAAACGAGGCGGCGGCGAGTTTTGGCGATGACCGCATTTTCATTGAAAAATTCGTCACGCAGCCGCGTCATATCGAAATTCAGGTCTTGGCAGATAAGCACGGCAATATCGTATATTTGCACGAACGCGAATGTTCCATCCAGCGCCGCAATCAAAAGGTGATCGAGGAAGCCCCGTCGCCATTTTTGGACGAGGCGACGCGCAAAGCTATGGGCGAGCAGGCCTGCGCCCTTGCGCGGGCGGTTGGATATACATCGGCGGGGACAGTGGAATTTATCGTCGATGGTGCGCGCAATTTCTATTTTCTGGAAATGAACACGCGCTTGCAGGTGGAACATCCTGTGACCGAACTTATCACAGGCGTGGATTTGGTCGAACAGATGATCCGCGTGGCGGCAGGGGAAAAGCTGCCCTTTGCGCAGGGAGATCTGAAAATCAACGGCTGGGCCATGGAAAGCCGCCTTTATGCCGAAGATCCGTATCGCAACTTTTTGCCATCGATCGGCCGTCTGACGCGCTATCGCCCGCCTGTTGAAGGGGTAACGCCAACGGGCGGGATTGTGCGCAATGATCCGGGCGTGATCGAGGGCGGCGAGATTTCGATGTTTTACGACCCGATGATTGCCAAGCTGTGCACATGGGCGCCCACCCGCACAGGCGCGATTGACGAGATGCGCATCGCGCTGGACACGTTCGAGGTGGAAGGCATCGGCCATAACCTGCCGTTTGTGGGTGCGGTTATGGATCATCCGCGATTTATTGCGGGCAATATCACCACGGCCTTTATCGCCGAAGAATACCCCGAAGGGTTTCAAGGCGCGACATTGGATGAGGGTACGCTGCGGCGCGTGGCCGCCTCTGCCGCTGCCATGAACCGCGTGGCAGAAATTCGCCGCACTAAGGTTTCAGGCACGATGGACAACCACGAACGCCGCGTGGGCGATGATTGGGTTGTCACATTGCAAGGCGCTGAGCATTCCGTGAAAATTGCCGCCGACCATGACGGATCATCGGTGCATTTCGCGGATGGCGTAGTGGTGCGTGTGGCGTCTGATTGGACACCAGGCCAGCCCTTGGCCAAGTTGATGGTCGATGGCAGCCCGCTGGTGATGAAGGTTGCCAAAATCTCGGGCGGGTTCCGTCTGCGCTTGCGGGGGGCAGATTTGAAATGCCATGTGCGCACGCCGCGTCAGGCGGAGCTGGCAAAACTGATGCTGGAAAAGACGCCGCCCGATACATCGAAGTTCTTGTTATGCCCAATGCCCGGTTTGGTGACCAATGTTATGGTGGCATTAGGGGATGAGGTGCAAGAAGGTCAGGCGCTGGCCACTGTCGAGGCGATGAAGATGGAAAACATCCTAAAGGCCGAACGCAAATGCGTGGTCAAATCGGTGAAGGCCAGCGCAGGGGCCAGCCTGAAGGTGGACGAAATTATCATGGAGTTTGAATGACCTACCGCCCCGCAGGCAGCGCCTCTAATATCTCACCCTGCCGCGAGGGCAGCTTGTCGATGGCGCGCACAATCTCGCGCAGCGTCCATGGGCGCGGTTTGCGCAGGGCGGTTTTGCCGTCTTTGTCCACCACCAGCAGGGCAAACCCTGATGGACGCAGTTTTGTGCGAAGAGCCGACATTGCGGCGGGGTCTGTATCGACGACCAGCACAAAATCACGTTCGGCAAGCTCGCCCCGATCTTCGGCCAGCAGGGTCATTTGGCGCAGGAAATTGGGGTCTTCTGGCGCGGGGGCAAAGACCACCAGCACCCGCGAGACATATTTCAGCGCGTCCAAATCAACAGCGCTGGGCGGGGTGGGCTGCATTGGTGAAGCCATGATGGGGGCTGCGTAAAGCGCGGCCATCACGGCCAAGACAAATATATGTTTCATGCCTTTGATATAGGGCGGGAACGCAAAATTACAAAGGGTGATAGGGTGCAATTAATGCCCCACCCAAAGGAGAGCGATATGACCGACAAAGCAAAATGGCAGGCACTGGCCGCGCGCGAGTTGAAAGACCGCCCGCTGGAAAGCCTTGATTGGCGTACGTTGGAAGGGATTACTGTTAAGCCGCTTTATACCGCTGCCGATACCGCAGACCTGCCGCAGATGGGCGAAATACCTGGCTTTGCGCCCTATACGCGCGGGGTTAAGGCCACGATGTATGCGGGCCGCCCGTGGACAATTCGGCAATATGCGGGCTTCTCAACAGCCGAGGCCAGCAATGCCTTTTACCGCAAAAACTTGGCGGCGGGCCAGCAGGGCGTTTCGGTGGCCTTTGATCTGGCCACGCATCGCGGCTATGATTCCGACCATCCGCGCGTGACGGGCGATGTGGGCAAGGCGGGGGTGGCGATTGATAGTGTCGAGGATATAAAGATTTTGTTCGACGGCATCCCGCTGGATAAAGTCTCGGTTTCCATGACGATGAACGGCGCGGTTGTTCCGATTTTGGCCAGTTTTATCGTGGCAGGCGAGGAGCAGGGCGTAGACCCCGCGCTGCTGTCGGGCACTATTCAGAACGACATTCTGAAAGAGTTCATGGTGCGCAACACCTATATTTACCCGCCAGAACCATCAATGCGGATTATCGCGGATATTATTGAATACACCTCGGCCCATATGCCGAAGTTTAATTCGATCTCGATCTCGGGCTATCACATGCAAGAGGCGGGTGCGAATTTGGTGCAAGAACTGGCCTATACGCTGGCGGATGGGCGCGAATATGTGCGCGCGGCGCTGGCGCGGGGCATGAATGTGGATGATTTTGCGGGGCGGCTG
>CAXNJD010000033.1:0-8064 GCA_964202545.1 Cypionkella sp. | reverse complement strand
GCCGCCGTGCTGATCAGATCATCGGCGGATGCGGTGCCCGCATGGGCCAGCGCCCAGACAATTGACGACCGGTTCCCCGATGCACAATAGGCCAGAACTGGCCCCTTAGCCCCCGCCATCGCGGTGGCTTGCTGGCGCACGTTTTCTTCCGTCAAAGCGCCGCCAATCACGGGGTTGATGTGAAAACTTAGCCCCAGCGCGGTGGCTGCCGCCTGCATGGCGGCTGTTTGCACATCGGGGGTGATTTCCCCGTCAGGGCGGTTGTTGATCACATCAGTAAAGCCAAGCGACTTGATCTGCGCCAAATCTTCAAGGCCGATCATCGGCGAGACGGCGTAAGTGTCGGTTAGCTGGCGAATATCCATCATATCCATATCTCCCAAAAAAAGCTGTCAAAATCAGCGACGCAGCGGCGCTGCCAACAAGGCCCCACCCGCCATTGCCGACACGAAAACCAACCCCTGCCAGCCACCAAAACCGAGCGATGCCAGCGCAGGCCCAGGGCAAAACCCCGTCAGCGCCCAGCCTGCGCCAAAGGCTGCAGACCCGCCGATTAGATTTAGATCAAAGCGCGGCGGCGGCATAGCGGGAAAATTGCCCCCCAGCACAGCGGTTTTGCGCCTTGCGGCCACGCGCCATGCAATCGCCATCGGGATCATCGCGCCGCCCATGACAAAGGCCAACGTCGGGTTCCATGCGCCAAAAATGTCCAAAAACCCTTGCACTGATCGCGTATCGGTCATGCCTGACAACATCAGACCCAGCCCAAAAATCGCCCCCGCAAGGGCCGCAAAAAACGGGCGCGCCATCAGATCATCCCCCACAGATGGCGCAGCGCCGTCATCACAATCATTCCGGCCCCCACATAGGTGGCCGAGGCGACAATCCCGCGCGGTGACAGGCGCGAGATGCCGCATACCCCGTGCCCCGATGTGCAGCCATTAGCCAGCCGCGTGCCAAAGCCAACCAGCAAACCACCAATGACCAGCACGGCCCAATTGCTGCCAGCATAGGTCTGCATCGGGATCATGAGGGACGCCACCGCCGGCACGGCGACCAGCCCTACAACAAAGCCGAACTGCTCGGTTGAGCGATCCGACCCATCCATGAGCCCGCCAAGGCTGCTGGATGGGCCCATAATTCGTCCGTTTACCAGCAGGTAAACCGCCCCTGCCGTGCCAATCACCAGCCCGCCCAGCAGCCCATAAAGCCAGTTGATATCCATCGCGCTCTCCAATTTTGGGCAAGCCTAGCCAAACCCAGCGCGGGTGCAAGGGCCATATTGATAGGGGATAATTAGAGGGCAATTGGGGCAGGCCGCACTTGCAGCATAAGGCCTCTTCGCGTTAAAGTAGTAAAAATAGCGGAGGAAAAATGGGGCAGCGGCATGGCGTAGTGATGGAGCGGATGGGCGATGTGGCGGTGTTGCGCCTTTCGCGCCCGCCCAGCAATGCGCTGTCGGGCGAGATTTGCGCCGAGCTATCGACCCTGCTTTTGGGCGTGATGCAAGATGCATCGCTGGTCGGAGTTGTCATTACGTCCGATTTATCGGTGTTTGCTGCAGGATCAGATGTGGGGGATTTGATCGACCCGCCGCAGGGGCACCGCGATGCGCTGCGCGCGCTGTGCGCGCCCAAACCAATTGTCGTGGCCATTTCTGGGCCATGCCTGTCGACGGGGCTGGATTTGGCGCTGGCCGCCAAGGGCCGCGTGGCAGGACCGCAGGCCAGCTTTGGTTATCCTGACATTCGGCTTGGCCTTTTGCCCGCTGCTGGCGGTGCGGTGCGTTTGACGCGCGCGGTAGGCGCACAGATGGCGCTGGAAATGTTGATCGGGGGCGGGGACGTGGCCAGCGAGACCGCCCTTGATATTGGGCTGATCGACCAGCTGTGCGCCGCAGGGGCAGAGCTGACCCAAGCTATGGATATGGTGCGCGATTTCGCTCAGACCCCGCCGCTGCCGCAAACACAAGATTTGTCCGCTGATCTTGCGGCCATTGCACAGGCACGCCGCAAACTTGCGGCCATCGATGGCCCATGGATTGCCCAAGCCCGTATGCTAGAGGTCGTTGAAGCCGCGCTGCTACTGCCGCCCGCAAAGGCGCTGACTGCCGCCGATGCCGCTCATGACGATGTACAACGCGGCGAAATTTCCCGTGCGCTGACCTATGCCTTTGTGGCTCGCCAACGCGGCGCATCGGATGACGCTTTCCGCCCGCAGATCGAGGCGGAACTGCGCCGCGTTATGGCGCAGGTCGTTGCACATTTTGAAAGCCTGTCCATGCCACGCGCCGATGTTTTAGGCGCAATGGCTGCCTTTGGTATCGGTATGCCGACAGGTGCGGCGATTCCTGATTGTCCCAAAGGGGCCGAAGATGTCATGCCTGCGCTGCTGGACGCATGGGCCAATCTGGGTGCAAAATTGCTGCGCACGGGCGCGGCCCCGCGCGGCGATGCCATTGATATGGCCGCGCTTAGCGCGGGAATGTGCCCAAATTGGCGCGGTGGACCGATTTTTGCCGCAGACGCGCGTGGCCCATTAATTTTGCGCGCTGAATTGCGGCGCAGGGCGGCAAGTGCGGGCGGGGCTGATTTGTTTAGCCCCGACCCTGCTTGGGATCAGATGATCACCCTAGGTTTGCGGTTGGGCGCGTATTCAGCGCCGCCAAATCGGGTTTGACCAAGCGCGCTTGCCTCCTGCGTCCACCACCACGGCCCGCACCCAAGGCGAATCGTTCAGCCGCGACAGCGGAACTGACGCTTGGGTCATCGAATGGCCATGCACCGCCTTGGCCCCCGTGCCATGGCCCAATGCCATCACCGACACGGCGGCGCTGCATTCAACGACCAAATGATCGTCGTCGGTGCGCACATCGCGCAACTCCGGCCCTTGGGTTGAATAGAAATGCCCCGCTTTCAGCGCATCAAGCAAGGCATCGGGCGCGTTTTCGGGCGATTTGACCATGACCCAGCCGCCGAAATGGTCAGGCTCGTGGAAATGCGCGTCATCGGTGGCAATCATCGTCAGGCGGCGGCCTTCGGTAAGTAACAGGTCAGCAATCGCAGTGCCATCGGGGCGATCGCAGCCCGCCCAGCAGCCGTGGTTGTATATCTCGACAGCGTGGGCGGCGGTGATGCTGCGGGCATCTGCCAGCGTCAGGCCCGACCATTGCGGGTGGGCAATTGCCACAAAAGCCCCCGCTGCCACTGCGCGCGCGGCAATTTCTGGCCCCGTTTCTTGGCCTGCAATGGGCTGAAAACTTGGGCTGTTGGACGGGGCGAAACCCGCTGGCAGGCCCACGGCAAGAACATGCCACAATTCGCCATTCTCCATAGCGCCCGAGTGCAGTTCTGCCCCCAAAATGGTGGTGAACCCACCCCCGCGCATGGGAACAGTATCGACAATCGGATAGCCATAATCGCCGATAAAATGGTCTGTTAGGGCAATAAAATCATACCCTTCGGCGCGGTAACGGCGGCAAACCTCTTCGGGGGAAAGCACCCCATCCGAACGGGTGGAATGGGTGTGCAAATTGCCGCGCCAAAAGCGGCCAGTGGCGGTGAAAGCGGGGTCGCGCAATGTCATATAAGGCTCCTTTTTGTGGGCACGATAGCGGATATTTGTAACAACTCAACGCTTGCCGTAACAGCCGTGTGACATATATAGTATAGTGAATGTATGAATACAGGAGCGCGCAGTATGGCCCCCCCAAAAACCCAAAGCTTGGCCCTGCAGGGCGATGATCCCATTGATCTGATGGCCGCGCGGGCGGGCGAGGCGGCGGGGTTTCTAAAGGCGCTATCGCATGAAGGGCGGCTGATGATTTTGTGCCATATTTTAGAGAGCGAAAAATCCGTCACCGAATTGGAAGAATTGATTGGCGCGCGGCAATCGGCAGTCAGCCAGCAGTTGTCGCGGTTGCGTCTGGAGGGGCTTGTTGTCACGCGGCGCGATGGCAAGGCGATTTATTACAGCATCGCAGATGCGCGCGTAAAGTCGCTGGTCGGTCTGATGTATCAGTTGTTTTGCAAGCCAGACGCGGTGCAGGCCGCCTAGCCGCGCCCAATATAGGGCATATCGCGCGCCATGATGGTTTGAAACGGGATATTCACGTCCAAGGGCAGGGCAGCCATATGCGCCACGGCGCGGGCCACATGACCCACATCCATCACGGGTTCCACGGCAATTTGGCCGTTGGCTTGGGCGGTGCCTGTCGGAAACGCCGCCGCCATTTCGGTGGCCGCATTGCCAATATCAATCTGCCCGCAGGCAATGCTAAATGCCCGCCCATCCAGCCCCAGCGTGCGCGTCAGGCCCGTGACTGCGTGCTTTGACATTGTATAGGGCACCGATCCGGGTCGCGGCACATGGGCCGAGATTGACCCATTGTTGATAATGCGCCCGCCTTGGGGGGATTGCGCGCGCATCAGGCCAAAGGCGGCGCGCGCGACATAGAACATGCCGACAATGTTGGTCTGCACCACGGCCAAAAACTGGGCGGGGTCAATTTCGTCAATCGGGGCTTGGGGCGCGGAAATGCCCGCATTATTGAACAGAACGTCCAAGCGGCCCCATTGGGTGTTGATCACATCAAACGCGGCGGTGACATCATCCAAATTGCCGACATCGCCCGCTAAAATCAGGGCAGGGGCGCCTTCCGCCGTATCATGCAAAGCCTGCGCGCGCCGCCCCATCAGGGCCACTTCCCAGCCTTGGGCGATAAACAGGCGGGCGGTGGCGCGGCCAATGCCCGCCCCCGCGCCTGTGATAAGGATGGATTTTCCGATCAAATCTCGGACATAAGTTGCGATTTCGCCTCGCCCATTAGGGCGGTCAGTTTGGCGCGGATTTCATCGTCAGTCGCCTTGCTGCCCAAATCGGCGGCGACTTTGCGCACCACGTCATCGCTGCCTGCCTCTTCAAAATCGGCGGCAACAACGGATGCGGCGTATTCAGCGGCATCATCGCCCGATTTGCCCATCAACTCTGCCGCCCAAAGGCCCAGCAGTTTGTTGCGGCGCGCTTCGGCGCGAAATTGCATATCAGCATCATGGGCGAATTTGGATTCAAAGGCGTTTTCGCGGTCGTCAAAGCTTGGCATTTCGTTCCCTTTGGCTGCGGTTGCGTTCGTGCAGATATGGCGTGGCGTGGCGCGCGCTGCAAGGGGGCTGATCAACGCTTTGCACCTCGGCTTGCCCAAATGCGCCCCGTGCCCTATAGGCAGGGAAGTGTATCCATCGGGGGCCTTATGGCGCGGCGCAAGAAAATTTACGAAGGCGGGGCCAAGATTTTGTACGAGGGGCCCGAACCTGGCACTCTGATCGCCTATTTTAAAGACGACAGCGCCCCCACCCCCGAACAGGCAAACCCCGCTGCGGTGGATGGCAAGGGCGTTCTGAACAACCGTCTTTCAGAATTTTTTATGTCGGGACTACACGGCATTGGCATGGGCACTCATTTTATTCGCCGCGTGAATATGCGCGAACAATTGGTGCAAATGGCCGAGATGATCCCGCTGGAAATTGTCGTGCGCAATTATGCCGCAGGCGAAATGAGCACGAACCTTGGCATTCCCGAAGGAACCCCGCTGCCGGGGCCAATTGTTGAGTATTATCTAAAGAACCCCGCCATTCCGCACAAACCCATGGTTTCGGAAGAACATATCATGGCGTTCAATTGGGCCAGCCAGCAGGATATCGACGATATCATCCGCATCGCGCTGCGGGTAAACGACTTTTTGTCGGGCCTTATGTTGGCCGTGGGCGTGCGTTTGGCCGATTTTCGCATTGAAATTGGCCGTGTGTGGGAGGGCGATTTCATGCGCCTGATTTTGGCAGATGAGATCAGCCCAGATACCTGCCGCTTGTGGGATTTGCGCATTCCAGGAGAGCGCGGCCCCGAAGTGCGCGCGGTGCAAATGGGCGAAATGCCCAGCCCCGTCGACACCACGCCCGTGGCCGACGTCTACACCGAACTTGCCCGCCGCCTTGGCGTTTTGCCCAGCAATGTCACCCATCAGATCAAGCCAAGTTTGATTAACTAGGCCATTCCCACTTGCCGCCCCTGCCGCCTTTGGCTAAGGCGAGTACAAACCAAAACAGGAGAGTGCAGATGAAAGCGCGCGTCACAGTCATGCTGAAAGCTGGTGTTTTGGATGTGCAAGGCGAGGCGGTGCGCCACGCGCTGGGCAGTCTTGGTTTTGCGGGCGTGAATGGTGTGCGCCAAGGCAAGGTGATTGAATTGGATTTGGCTGAAACCGATGCGGCCAAAGCCCGCGCCAGTGTGACGGCGATGTGCGATAAGCTTTTGGCCAATGTCGTGATTGAAAGCTATCAGATCGAAATTCTTTAACGCGCGGGGGCGGGCATGAAAGCTGCTGTCATCACCTTTCCAGGGTCGAACTGCGACCGCGATTTGGCTGTAGCCTTTGAACATGCGGGCTTTGATGTGGCGCGTGTTTGGCACAAGGACACCGACCTGCCTGCAGGCGTGGATGTTGTGGGCGTTCCGGGCGGGTTTTCCTTTGGCGATTATCTGCGCTGCGGCGCGATTGCCGCGCAAAGCCCGATTGCAGGGGCGGTGCGCCAGCATGCCGCCAAGGGCGGCTATGTTTTGGGCATTTGCAACGGCTTTCAGGTTATTACTGAAATGGGCCTGCTGCCGGGCGTGTTGATGCGCAATTCGGGGCTAAAATTTATCTGCAAATCGGTGGATTTGGTTGTGGCCAGCGCGGCAAGCCCCTTCACCAGTGCCTATGCGGCTGCCCAAACGATTTCGCTGCCCATTGCGCACCATGATGGCAATTATACGATTGATGCGGATGGTTTGGCGCGCTTGCAAGGCGAAGATCGCGTGGCTTTGCGCTATTCTGCCAACCCCAACGGTTCAATGGGCGATATTGCGGGGGTTCTGTCAGAAAACCGCCGCGTTTTGGGGATGATGCCGCATCCTGAACGCGCAGTAGATGCGCGCGTGGGCGGCACCGATGGCGCTGGGGTCTTTACCAGCCTTTTAGGCGAAATGGCGCTTGCCTGATCGCGCAGGGTTGAGGCGGGCCCCGCGCGCGCCTAATCTTGACCTATGAGAATTCCAGCGCAGCGGCAGGTTATTTTGCCCCAAATCGATGAGGATGACGAGGCGCAGGGCCAATCCGCCCCTGTGTCTTGGCGCGTTCGTTTGGTTTATGCCGCGCTTGCGGTGATTGGCTTAGTGATTGTCTTTATTACCAATAACCTGCTGACGGAAAGGTTTTCCGAAACCACCCGAAACCGCGCCGAACTCCGCATTGCGCTGTACTCAGGTAATATTCTGGCCGATTTGCAGCGATCTTCGGTGGTGCCTTTGCTGCTGTCGGGTGATCCTGCCCTGATTGCGGCCCTGAACGAGGGTATCTATACCGCCACCACGCGCCGCCTTATTGCGGTTAAGCGTGAAATCGGCGTGGCCTCTATCATGCTGCTGGACAGCGACGGGCGTGTGGTAGGCGCAACCGACCGCAATGTTCTGGGTCAAAACCTGCGTGCCTCGGCCTATTTTGTGGCGGCCCAACGATCAAATGAAACGGTTTTCACCGCCACGCCGCGCGATGGCGGCGCCTTTGATTTCACCTATGCGCGCCGCGTTGTGCAAGATGGGCGCAATCTGGGCGTGATCGTTGTTGCCGCCGACTTGATGAAGCATGAACGCACTTGGGCCAGTTTGCAAGATTCGGTTTTGGTCACCAACAGCGAGGGCGTGGTGATTTTGGCATCCAACCATCGCTGGCGCGGAAAGGCGGTGGATGCGGCGCTGACATCGTCGGATGGGGAGGGCGCCGTGGCGCGGGCGCTGTCATCTGCGACCGATTGGGCCAAAGACCCGCCTGATGCCTATCTGTCTGGCGAAGCGGTGATGCGCACGGAAACGCGGCTAAGCTTTCAGGGTTGGCGCATGGTTGATTTCACTGCCTATGATTCTGTTCGCGCGCAGGTCAATGGGGTGATCGCGCTGGAAATCATGGCGATGGCGATTTTTTCGGCAGTGCTGTTTTACTTGTCATCGCGCCGCGCAAAATCGCAATCAGTG
>CAXNJD010000032.1:0-8113 GCA_964202545.1 Cypionkella sp. | reverse complement strand
CCCGCGTCTTTGGCCGATACCGAAAACTCTAACGCGGCGAATAGGTTATTGGTATCCGTCACCGCCACGGCGGGCATCTGATGTTTGACACACAGCTTGATCAGCGATTTCAAGGGAACCGCGCCTTCCAAAAGGGAATGCTCGGTATGGGTGCGCAGGTGAATGAATCGGGGCTGTGACATGAGGACAGCCTATCCAATGGGCAGGGCAGGGGAAAGGCGCATCATTATACGGCATTTGCGAAAAGTGATATCGGCAATGATGATAAGGTAATGCTTGCCAGAAGCGGTTTTGCAATGCTTCATGTCCAAACGCCGCGCCCCCGTTTTACGCCGCATCGGATGGGGGCCATAGGGCAAATGCAAAAGAAGGCGGCGAGGCTGACCATGACCGAAGTTGCGTTTTTGCTAAACGGAACACAGGTTGTGCTAACGGGGGTGTCCCCTACACGCACGCTTTTGGACTATCTACGGGAAGACCGTGCATTATACGGCACGAAAGAGGGCTGCAACGAGGGCGATTGCGGCGCTTGCACGGTGATTGTCACGGGCGCAGATGGCGCAAAGGCGTTGAACGCCTGTATCCTATTCCTGCCCCAACTGCATGGCAAAGCCATCCGCACGGTCGAAGGAATCGCCGCCCCTGATGGCACGCCCCACCCTGTGCAGCGCGAGATGCACCGCCATCACGGCAGCCAATGTGGGTTTTGCACGCCCGGATTTGTCGCCTCGATGGCGGCCGCCCATTTGAACGGCGATACCGATCACGACACCACCCTTGCGGGCAATCTGTGCCGCTGCACGGGCTATGCGCCGATTGTGCGCGCCGCCCGTGCCGCCGAGTCCGCGCCTGTGCCCGCGCATATGAAAACCGATCAGGCTTTCATATTGGCACAAATATCCTCTGGGGGTGAGCGCGCCGCGCGCGAGGGGGCAGACAGCCCCCTTTCTATCCGCCCGAAAACAATCGACGCATTGGCAAGCTGGTATGTGGCCAACCCTGATGCCACGCTGATCGGCGGGGCCACAGATGTGGGGCTGTGGGTGAGCAAACTGCACCGCGACCTTCCCAAAACCGCCTTTTTGAACGGCATTTCAGAAATGGCGCAGATCACTGATTTGGGGGATCGTCTGCACATCGGTGCGGGCGTGACGATTGAGGCGCTGCGCATCGCAATGCTTGCCCATCACCCCAGTTTTGCCGAACTTTTGCGCCGCTATGCCAGCACGCAAATTCGCAATGCCGCGACGATTGGCGGCAATATCGCCAACGGATCCCCCATTGGCGATGGCCCGCCCGCGCTGATCGCATTAGGGGCGGTGCTGCATTTGCGGCAGGGGGAAGCCACGCGCGATATGCCGCTAGAGGATTTCTTCTTAGACTACCGCAAACAAGACCGACGCTTGGGCGAGTTTGTTTCTGGCGTGACCATACCCAAAACCGCACCAAATTTTCGCTGTTACAAAATCTCGAAACGCTTTGATCAGGATATTTCGGCGGTTTGTGGATGTTTCAATATCGAAACGGCTGGCGGCAAGATTACAGCCGCGCGTATCGCCTTTGGCGGCATGGCGGGGATACCCAAACGCGCCAGCGCAGTTGAAGCCGCGCTCATTGGGCAGGCCTTGACGCCCCAAATCGCTGCCCAAATCGTGCCACTGATGGGCCACGAATTCACACCGCTGTCTGATATGCGGGCATCGAAAGAATATCGATTGACCATCGCGCAGAACTTACTGATCCGTTATGCGCATGATCTGGCGGGTGCCCCGACCTGGGTTATGGAGGTACGGGTATGAGCATCGGTGCCCCCCTTCCCCACGATTCCGCATTGATGCAATTGGCAGGGTCGGCGCGTTATACCGATGATATCCCGCTGCCTGCGGGCTCGCTGCATTTGGCCTTTGGCCTGTCAAGCTGCGCCCATGGCTCGATCACGGCGATGGATGTATCCGCCGTGCGCGCCAGCGAAGGGGTGGTGGAAGTTCTGTCCTATTTGGATTGGCCCGAAACCTTGCCGCCAGAGATGCCCGATTGCAGCCCGTCTGCGCATGACGAGCCGCTGCTGGCCAAAGGCCGCGTGCATTACATCGGCCAGCCTGTGTTTTTGGTTATCGCCACGTCGCACCATTTGGCGCGGCGGGCAGCGGCGCGGGCTAAGATCACATATGCGCCATTGCCCGTCTTGCTGACCATCGACGATGCGCTGGCGGCCAACTCGCGCTTTGAACAGGGGCCGATTGTTTGGGCCAAGGGCGATGCCAGCGCTGTAATCAGCGCCGCGCCGCATGTAGTGGAAGGCGTGTTCGATGTGGGCGGGCAGGAACATTTCTACCTTGAAGGGCAAGTTGCCGCCGCCCTACCTTTGGAAGGGGGGGATTTGCATATTTATTCATCCACCCAGCACCCAAGCGAGATTCAGCACAAAGTGGCCCATGCCTTTCAAATGCCCATGTCGGCGGTGCGGGTCGAGGTGCGGCGTATGGGCGGCGGGTTTGGCGGCAAGGAAAGCCAAGGCAACGCGCTGGCTGTTGCCTGCGCCATTGCGGCGCGCCTGACGGGGAAGTCGTGCAAAATGCGCTATGACCGCGATGATGATATGATGATTACGGGAAAACGGCATGATTGCCGCATTTCTTATCGCGCAGGGCATGATGGCGATGGGCGGCTGCTTGGGCTGGAATTTACCCATTACTTCCGCTGCGGCTGGGCGCAAGACTTGTCCTTGCCTGTGGCTGACCGTGCCATGCTCCACAGCGATAATTGCTATCACGTCCCGCATATTGCCATCACCAGCCACCGATTGAAAACCAACACCCAAAGCGCCACCGCCTTTCGCGGCTTTGGTGGCCCGCAGGGGATGATTGGGATGGAACGGGTGATGGATCACATCGCCTTTGCCGTGGGGCGTGATCCGCTGTCCGTGCGCAGCCTGAACTTTTATCGCGGGATTGAGGCGGCGGATGCCTTCGGCGAGGATATTTTGGCCAATGTGAAAGAGGTGCAGACAACACCCTTTCACATGCCTGTCGAGGATTTCATTGGGCAGGAATTGGTTGCAAAGCTTGAAGAAACGTCGAGCTACAGCGCGCGCCGCGCCGAGATTACAGCGTGGAATGCAGCAAGCCCGATTTTGAAACGCGGCATTGCCCTGACGCCTGTGAAGTTTGGGATTTCCTTTACGCTTACATGGCTGAACCAAGCGGGGGCTTTGGTGCATGTGTACCAAGATGGGTCAGTCCAGCTAAACCACGGCGGCACGGAAATGGGCCAAGGGTTGAACCAAAAGGTGGCCCAAGTGGTGGCGGGGGTGTTTGGGCTGGATGCAGGGGCGGTCAAGATCACCGCGACCGATACGGCGAAGGTGCCCAATACCAGCGCCACTGCGGCAAGTTCTGGGTCTGATCTGAACGGGATGGCGGCGCGCAACGCGGCTGAGACAATCCGCGCGCGGATGGCCGAGTTTTTGGCGGGTAAATTTAGTATCGGCGCTGAGAGCGTTCGGTTTGAGGGCGGCCAAGTACGCGCGGGGGGAGAGGTATTTGGCTTTGCCCAAGTGGCCGCTTGGGCCTATCAGGCGCGGATTAGTCTTTCGTCTACAGGGTATTACGCGACGCCCAAGATCACTTGGGATAGGGTCAAGGGGCGCGGGCGGCCGTTTTTGTATTTTGCCTATGGCGCGGCGGTGACCGAGGTGGTGATTGACACCCTGACGGGCGAGAACCGCATTTTGCGCGCAGATCTGCTGCATGATACGGGCAGTCCGCTGAACCCTGCCTTGGATATTGGCCAGATCGAAGGGGCATACGTGCAAGGCGCGGGGTGGCTGACGATGGAGGAATTGGTTTGGGATGCCAAAGGCGCATTGAAAACCCACGCGCCGAGCACCTATAAAATTCCCGCCTGCGCAGATAGGCCTGCCATATTCAACGTGGATTTGTGGAACCGCCCGAACCGCGAAGATACCATCCGGCGCAGCAAGGCGGTGGGCGAGCCGCCCTTTATGCTGGGGATTTCGGCGTTTTTCGCGCTGCGGGATGCGGTGGCGGCCTGTGGGGATGGATTTCGCTATCCCGCGATGGATGCGCCTGCCACGCCAGAGCGGATTTTGGCCGCCGTGCAGGAGCAGCGGGATGTTTGACCGACGCGCCCTTGCCAGTGCAATTGCGGCCCACGGCCCCGTGGCGCGGGTTGTTGTGGCGGGCGTGAAGGGAAGCGCCCCGCGCGAAGTGGGGGCGGCAATGTTGGTTTGGCAGGGCGGGCAAGACGGAACGATTGGCGGCGGCGCGCTGGAATTTCAGGCGGCGGCGGCGGCGCGGGAGATGTTGGCAAATGGCTGCGCCATAAGATGTGATGCAGTGCCGCTTGGCCCCAACCTTGGGCAATGTTGCGGCGGCGCGGTGCATTTGCTGACCGAAGTATTCCACACATCCCCTGCAGATGGCCGAGCCTTTGCACGGCCCATTTTGGCGGACGCAGGCCCGATGCCGCTGGGCATTGCGCGCGCTTTGGCAGCCGCGCGGCAGGGGCAAAGCGTGCAAGCGGGGCTGCATCAGGGTTGGTTTATTGAGCCATTCTCTGCCGCCAAAACACCCGTTTGGGTTTGGGGGGCGGGGCATGTGGGACGCGCGATTGTGGGCGTTATGGCCCCGCTGCCCGATGTGGAAATCACGTGGGTTGACACCGATTTGGCGCGCTTTCCAGACGGTATTGCGGGCGGGGTACGCGCCCTGCCTACGGCGGATATGACCCGCGCCATTGCGCTCGCCCGATTGGACGCGCATCACGTTATCTTGACCTTTTCACATGCTTTGGATTTGGCGCTGTGTGATGGGCTGCTGCGGCATGGGTTTGCTGCCTGCGGGCTGATTGGTTCGGCTACGAAATGGGCGCGATTTAGGGCGCGGCTGGCAGCCCTTGGTCACGGGCCTGCCGATATTTCGCGCATTATGTGCCCAATTGGTGACCCAACCCTTGGAAAACATCCCCAAGCCATTGCCATTGGCGTGGCCACCCGCATGATGGCCCAAATGGCCGCGGCGCCCGCATTGCAAAAGGAGGTGCGCGCATGAACGCAGATCAACCAACCTTGTTTGCCGCAATCGGCATAGGCAAATCTTACCCTGGTGTGCGGGCCAATGATGAGGTGAATTTTACGATCAAACGCGGCGAGATTCACGCGCTTTTGGGTGAAAACGGTGCTGGCAAATCGACCTTGGTCAAGATGATTTACGGGCTAATTAAGCCTGATCAGGGCCATATGGAATGGATGGGCGCGCACTTTGCCCCTGCCGACCCCGCGCGCGCGCGCGCAGCGGGTGTAGGGATGGTTTTTCAACATTTTTCCCTGTTCGAGGCGCTGAATGTTGCCGAAAATGTGGCCTTGGGCATGGAAAACCCGCCGCCCTTGGCGCAACTGGCAGCAAAGATTTCCAAAGTCAGTTCAGATTACGGCCTGCCACTTGATCCAACGCGGCGTGTTGGGGACTTGTCGGCGGGCGAGCGGCAAAGGGTTGAAATCATCCGCTGCCTTTTGCAATCGCCCAAGCTGCTGATTATGGACGAGCCGACATCGGTTTTGACGCCGCAAGAGGTGGAGATTTTGTTTAAAACCCTGCGGCAATTGGCTGCCGAGGGGACGGCGATCTTGTATATCAGCCATAAGCTGGAAGAAATTCGCGCGCTGTGTGATCGGGCGACAATTTTGCGGCGCGGCAAGGTTGTGGCCACCGCCACCCCCGCCAAGACCACTGCGCGCGAGATGGCGGAATTGATGGTGGGATCGGCGCTGGCCAGCCCTGCCCGCGCTGGAAAGGCGCGCGAGATCGCCCCCTGCGCGCCTGCGCTGGAGGTGCGCAGGTTGTCTTTGCCATCGCCCATTCAATTTGGAACGTCTTTGAAAGACATCAGCTTTGCAGTGGCCAAAGGCGAGGTTTTGGGCATTGCAGGGGTTGCTGGCAATGGGCAGGATGAGTTGATTTTGGCCCTGTCGGGCGAAGTTGCCTGTGGCCCCGAAATGATCCGCGCCAACGGCGAAGCGATTGGCGCGATGGGGCCAAATGCGCGGCGCGCCCGCGGCTTTGTCGTGGCCCCAGAAGACAGGCTTGGCCATGCGGCAGCGCCCGATATGTCGCTGGTGGAAAACGCTTTTCTAACGGGCGCGGTGCAGCGCAAATTGGCGCGGCGCGGCTTTGTCGATTGGGCGGGGGCCAAAGCCTTTGCTGAAGAAATAATTGCCGAATTCGATGTTCGCACACCCCATTCTGGGGTTGCCGCGCGGGCGCTGTCGGGCGGAAATTTACAGAAGTTCGTCATTGGGCGCGAATTGCGCCAATCGCCCGATGTGATTGTGATCAATCAGCCGACTTGGGGCGTAGATGCAGCGGCGGCGGCCTTTATTCGCCAAGCGATTTTGACCTGCGCCGAAGGCGGTGCGGCGGTGGTGGTGATTTCCCAAGACTTGGACGAGTTGATGGAAATATCCGACAATTTCGCAGCCCTAAACGAGGGGCGTTTGAGCAAGCCGCGCCCGCGCGCGGGGCTGTCAATGGAAGAGATCGGCCTGATGATGGGCGGCGCGCACGGCATGGAGGTTTCGCATGTTTAAGACGCCACAAAGGGGGGCGGCATGATTAGGCTAGAGCGGCGGGCCAGCGCATCGCAATTTTGGATATGGTCCACGCCTGTGGTGGCCGTTGCGTTGACAATGGCCTTTGGAGGGCTGATGTTTTTGGGCTTAGGCAAAAACCCAGTCGAAGTGATCCGCACCATTTTTTGGGACCCGCTGTTCGGCGAGTTTGCGTGGTATCTGCGCGGACAGCTTTTGGTAAAGGCGGGGCCGCTGATTTTGATTGCGATTGGCCTAAGCCTTGGGTTTCGGGCGGGGATTTGGAATATCGGGGCCGAGGGCCAGTATATCATGGGGGCGATTGTGGGCGCGGCCGTTGGGCTGGCGTTTTACCCCACAGAAAACCGCTGGATTTTTCCTGTCATGGTGATTGCGGGGGCCTTTGGCGGCTGGGCATGGGCGATGATCCCTGCCCTGCTGAAGACGCGACTGAATACCAATGAAATTCTGGTCAGCCTGATGCTGGTCTATGTGGCCCAAGTGATTTTGGCCATGGCATCGACGGGCTTTTTGCGTAATCCCGAAGGATCGGGCTTTCCGGGTAGCCGCAATTTTTCCAGCTATCCTGCGGCTGGCAACCCTGAACTGATTGTAGGATCGGGGCTGCATTGGGGGGGCGTGATGGCGATTTCGGTCGCCATTGCCGCCTATGTTTTGCTGCAACGCCATATTCTTGGGTTTCAGATTAAACTGGCGGGACAAGCCCCCCGCGCGGCGCGCTTGCACGGGGTGGTGCCGCAGCGTTTGATCGTGCTGTGCATGGGAATTTCGGGCGCGCTGGCGGGGCTTGCGGGCCTGTTCGAAGTAACGGGGCCAGCCGGGTTAATCAGCATTGATTTTAACGTGGGCTATGGGTTTACCGCGATTATTGTGGCGTTTTTGGGCCGATTGAATCCGCTTGGCATTGTGCTGGCGGGGCTGATCATGGCGCTGACCTATATTGGCGGCGAAATGGCTGCGACCAATTTGGGCCTGCCATCGGCGGCTATTCAGGCGTTTCAGGGGATGCTTTTGTTTTTCCTCTTGGGCGTGGATGTGTTGACCAATTATCGGATTAAACTGGGCGGGGGTGCGTGATGGGCGATATCAATCTTTCGGTACTGATCGCGTCCTTGATGGTGGCATCCGTGCCGATATTGCTGGCAGCATTGGGCGAGATGCTGACGGAAAAGGCGGGCGTTCTGAACCTTGGCGTTGAGGGGATGATGATTATGGGCGCGATTTGTGGGTTTATCGTGGCTGTTGGCACGGGCAGCCCGCTGATCGGCTTTGTTGCGGGGGCTGCGGGCGGGGCGGGTCTAAGCCTGCTGTTCGCGCTGCTAACGCTAGGATTATTGGCGAACCAAGTGGCAACGGGACTGGCGCTGACGCTATTTGGGCTGGGCCTGTCGGCGCTGATGGGGCAGGGTTATACGGGCATCAAGCCGCCTGCGACCTCGAAGATAGACTTTGGGCCCTTGGCGGATATTCCCTTATTGGGCCGTG
>CAXNJD010000031.1:0-8148 GCA_964202545.1 Cypionkella sp. | reverse complement strand
GCCACGGCGAGTTTCACTTTGACCATGCCTTTGTCGTTGAAATACCACTTCATCGGCACAATGGTCATGCCTTCGCGGCCCACGGCGCTGTGCAGGCGGGAAAGTTCCTTTTTCGATACCAGCAACTTGCGCCGCCTACGTTCTTCGTGCGGGAACAGGGTGGCTTGCAGATAGGGCGCGATATAGCCGTTGATCAGCCAGAGTTCGCCGCCTTCGACCGATGCATAGCTGTCGGCAATATTGCTACCGCCCTTGCGCAGGGATTTCACCTCGGATCCGTGCAGCATGATGCCTGCCTCTAGGTCATACTCGATCGCAAAGTCAAACCGCGCGCGGCGGTTTTCGGCAATTAGCTTGGAATTGGGATCAGATTTTTCGACCATGATAGGGTGGAGATATGCGCTGCAGGGGGTGTTGTCCAGACGGGGTTAGCGCCGCATCAGCGCCACCCCGCAGGCCACGATCATTGCAGCGCCGAAAAGGGTTAGGGCGTCTGGCGTTTCGGCAAAGAAAACCGTGCCCAAGATCAGTGCAAAGATCAGGCGTGAATAGCGAAAGGGAGTGACCACAGCCACATCGCCCGTGCGCATGGCATTGGTCAGCGCGCCGTAGCCGAGGGTGGCGAACAGGGCGGCGCCCAGCAGGGCGGGCAGGGCGGCGGGCGCGGGCAGGGCCATGGTGCTGTGCTGCGCGGTGGTTACGATCACGCCTGCCAGTGTCAGCATCAAAAAACCCGCGCTGCCAAGTTGGGCATTGGACAGGTTGGGCCGTGCCGCCCGCGTGGCCAGATCGCGGCCCGCAAAGCCGATCATTCCCGCCACGGCCAGTAGGGAAAGAGGGGTGAAATCTTGCGTGCTGGGGCGGATTATCAACATCACGCCTAAAAGGCCCAACAGGATAAGCGCCCAGCGTTTGGGGCTGACCGCCTCGCCGAAGATCAGCGCCGCACCAAGAACAACCAGCAGGGGTGTGGCCTGTAGAATGGCGCTGGCACTGGTCAATGGGGTCAACGTGATGGCTAGCGCATAGAACACGCGGCCAAAAATTTCAAACCCCGAACGGATGACCATAACGCGGGTGATCAGCGCGCGCGGCAGGGGGGCGGCCCTCGCGCGCAGCGATTGCAGCGAAAAGGCCGCCAGCCCAAACAGGCCGATGAACAACATGATCTGCCCCACGGGCATGCCGCTGGCCGCCTGTTTGATCAAGGCATCTTCCAGTGCAAAGGCAGCCATAGAGGCCACCATAAACGCGCTGCCGCGTATATTGGGGGTCACAAAATCCCTGCGTGCTGCATCGCGGCCTTAATGCGGGATTTGGTGCCATCGGTTAGCCCCACCAAGGGCAGGCGCACATCCTCGCTGCACAGGCCGAGCAGGGACAGGCCGTATTTTGCGCCTGCAAGGCCAGGTTCGATAAAGATGGCTTCGTGCAAGGGCATCAGGCGGTCTTGATACTCCAGCGCCTTGGCATAATCGCCCGCAAGGGTCGCCGCCTGAAACTCGGCACACAAACGGGGCGCAACATTGGCGGTGACGGAAATGCAGCCCACCCCGCCATGGGCGTTAAAGCCCAGCGCCGTGGCATCCTCGCCCGACAACTGAATGAAATCCGCACCGCAAGAGGCGCGCTGCTGTGAGACACGCTCGATCTTGCCCGTGGCATCTTTCACGCCAATGATGCGCGGCAGTTTGGCAAGCGCGCCCATGGTGTCGGGGGTCATATCCACAACCGAGCGGCCAGGGATGTTGTAAATCACAATCGGCAGCGTGCAGCAGTCGTGGAGGGCAGTGTAATGGGCGATAAGGCCAGCTTGGGTCGGCTTATTGTAATAAGGGGTGACGACCAGCGCGGCATCTGCCCCGACCTTTTGCGCGTGCTGGATTAGGCCAATCCCTTCGGCAGTATTGTTCGACCCTGCCCCAGCGATCACAGGCACGCGGCCTGCCGCAACCTCGACCACCACTTCGATGACCTTGCGGTGTTCTTCATGGGATAGGGTTGGGCTTTCGCCCGTGGTGCCAACGGGGACAAGGCCTGTGGAGCCTTCGGCTATATGCCATTCGACCAGTTTTTTCAGCGTCACCAGATCTAAAGCGCCGTCTTTAAACGGCGTGACGAGGGCGGGAATGGAACCCTTGATCATGGTGCGTCTCCTATTCTTATGGGCTTATGATTCCGCCCCAATTGCATCCGCGTTGTTCTAGCGGGGCGCGATGGATTTGCCAAGCGCGGGCAGAAAATTGCCAAAGTCGCGGGCGGGTCTTGATCGTTGGGCGGGCTTGCTCCACATTATGGGGCATGAGCAGAAAAACATTCATCGCAAAGGCGATTTCAATTTTCATGATCTGCGCGTCTTTTGCCGCTGGCCCCGCCCGCGCGGACGAGGCGAGCGCACTTCGCGCGGCCCTAAACGCCACGGCGTCGGGCGATTGGCAAGGCGCCTTAAGCGCGGCGCAGGGCGCTGGCGCTGTTGGCGGCGATATCATCTTGTGGCACTGGCTGCGCGCGGGTGAGGGCAAACTTGGCGATTATGAGGCTTTCCTTGCCCGCCGCCCCGATTGGCCAGGCCTGCGCCTTTTGCAAGAAAAAGGCGAAATTGCTGTGGCGCGCAGTGATGATGCCAACCGCGTGCTGGCCTATTTTGGCGCGGATAAGCCGCGGTCGGGCATCGGTTCAGTGGCCCTTGCGCGCGCACTGGCCGCCCTTAGCCGCCAAGACGAGGCGCGCACCGAGGCCTTGCGCGGTTGGCGGGAGTTAAAGTTTGACGCGGAGGCCGAGGCCGCGATGATCGCCTTTGCAGGCGCGGTGATTGACGCCGAAAACCCCGCGCGCATGGACGCGATTTTGTGGGATGGCGCGCGGGCGGGCGAATTGCAGCGCCTGATCCCGCGCCTACCCGCCGATTACGCCGCACTTGCCCGCGCGCGTGCCGCCTTGCAGGCCGACAGCCCCGACGCGCCTGCTTTGGTCGAAGCGGTGCCCGCAAGTTTGGCGCAAGATGCTGGGCTTGCCTTTGACCGATACGATTTTCGGATGCGCGCCAGCCGCTATGACGATGCGGCGGAAATGATCCTTGCCCGTTCGGCCGGTGCGGCAGGGCTGGGCGATGCGCAAAAATGGGGCAAGCGGCGCGCCGATTTGGCCCGTATCTTGATGCGCCAAGGCCAAGTGCAAATGGCGTATCGTGTGGCGGCCAGTCACCATCTGACTGGGGGCGATGAATTTGTCGATCTGTCATTTCTGGCGGGCTTTATCGCGCTGCGCAAATTGAACGACCCTGCCAGCGCCTTGCCGCATTTCGCGGCGATGGAGGGCGCAGTTGTCACCCCGATCAGCCAAGCGCGGGCGCAATATTGGATGGCCCGAGCCTATGAGGCGGCAGGCGATGGGGCCAATGCCCGTACGCGGTATGAAAGGGCGGCGCTTCATCAAACCGCCTTTTACGGATTGCTAGCCGCCGAGCGTTTGGGCCTGAATTTAGACCCAGCTTTGGTGAATGTGGGGCAAGCGCAGCCGACATGGCGATCTGCGCCTTGGGCGAATTCGTCGGTTCTGGCTGCCGCGCGATTGCTGCTGGATGCGGGCGATTTGACGCTGGCTAAGCGGTTCTTGGTGCATCTGTCCGAAGGGATGGATGCAGGCAACCTTGCGGCGCTGGCCGATTTCGCGCTGCGGTTAGAGCAGCCGCATTTGGCGCTGATCATTGCCAAACAGGCGGCTGAACGCGGCGTTATTTTGCCGCGCGCCTATTATCCGCTGCCCGATTTTGTGCCTGATAATCTGCCCGTTAGCCGCGCGCTGGCCTTGGCCATCACGCGGCGAGAGTCGGAATTTGACCCAAGAGCGCAATCAGCCGTGGGCGCGCGCGGATTGATGCAGGTGATGCCCGATACGGCCGCCGAGGTGGCGCGCAGCACTGGCGAAACATCATCCGCAGATCGACTGATTACGGATCCTGCGTTCAATGTACGGATGGGCAGCGCCTATTTGGCTGATTTGGTGGGCAAGTTTGGCCCCGCCATTGCGCTGGTTGCATCGGGCTATAACGCAGGCCCCTCGCGCCCTGCCAGATGGATCCAAGAGTACGGCGATCCGCGCGGCGCGGTGGATGTGATCGATTGGATCGAAACCATCCCCTTCACTGAAACCCGCACCTATGTGATGCGCGTGGCCGAAAGCACGTTGATTTACCGCGCGCGCTTAAAGGGGCAGGCGGGTCCCGTGAACATTTCGGCAGAACTTACAGGGCGTTAGGGAATGGGGCGCTGACAGCATTTTACTTGTCTTTTCCGAAACAATCCTCGCGCAGAATCGCTTTTGCCTGCAAATGCAACGTCGGCGGCATATGCCTGCAGCAAAAGGCGGTGCTAGAGCATTCGCGCCAGTTCTGCGCCTTGCGCAATTGCCCGCTGTGCGTCCAGTTCTGCGGCCATGTCTGCACCTCCTATGATATGCACGCGCAGCCCCGCCGCGATTGCCCGATCCGCCAGATCGCGCTGGCTGGTTTGACCCGCGCAGACGACGACTGTGTCGGCTTCGATCAGCCGTTCCGCCCCGCCATGTACGATCAGAACACCCGTTTCAGTGATGGCGCGATAGTCGACACTGGCCAGCATATCCACACCCTTTGCTACGAGGGCGGCGCGGTGGATCCAGCCTGTGGTTTTGCCAAGCCCACGCCCCAGTTTTCCCTCCTTGCGCTGCATTAGGGTCACTTTTCGGGCGGGGGCAGTGGGGTGCGGCGCGGTCAATCCGCCGGCCTGCACCGCAGGGTCACCCACGCCCCATTCGCGCTGCCATAGGGTCAGATCACGGCTGGGGCTGTGCGCACCGCACGCCAAAAATTCGGCAACGTCAAAGCCAATTCCCCCTGCCCCAATCACCGCAACACGCTGGCCAACTGGAGCACCGCGCAACACATCGGCATAGGTCAAGGCGCGGTCTGCCCCATCGATGGGCAGCGCGCGGGGGGCCGTGCCTGTGGCGATGATCACCTCATCCGCGCCGTGCAAATCGGGCAGATCGGCGCGGGTATCAAGATGCGCCACCACGCCAAGGCGCGCAATTTCGGCGGTGAACCAAGCTACAAGACCCTGAAATTCCTCTTTTCCAGGCACATTTTTGGCAAGGTTTAGCTGCCCGCCAAGCGTGCTGGCAGCCTCGTACAGGGTGACGCTGTGCCCGCGCGTGGCGGCAACAATCGCTGCCATCATCCCCGCCGCCCCGCCACCGACGATGGTGATGCGTTTTGAAGTGGGCGCAGGATCGTAACGCAAGGACAACTCGCGACCTGCGCGGGGATTGACCAGACAGGTGGCGGGTTTGCCCGAAAACGTATGGTCAAGGCAGGCTTGGTTGCAGGCGATGCAGGGGGCGATCTGCGCGGCCTGGCCTGCCGCTGCTTTGGCGACAAAGGCGCTGTCGGCCAAAAACGGCCGCGCCATCGAGATCAGATCAGCATCACCGCGCGCTAATATTTCTTCGGCAAGGTCGGGCGAATTAATGCGGTTTGTGGCGATGACGGGCAGGATTTGCGCCGCCTTCAGCCGTGCCGCCAAATGCACAAAGGCCCCGCGCGGCACGGATGTGGCGATGGTGGGAACGCGTGCTTCGTGCCAGCCTATTCCGGTATTCAGCACATTCGCGCCAGCCACTTTAACAGCGCGGGCAAGGCGCAAAACCTCGTCCCATGTGCTGCCATTAGGGATGAGGTCGATCAGCGAAATGCGATAGATGATTAGAAAATCTGGGCCCAGTGCAGCGCGGATGCGGGCCACGGCCAGCACGGGCGCGCGCATACGGCCCGCGTAATCGCCGCCCCATTCATCGCGGCGTTTGTTGGTGTGGGTTACAAGGAATTGGTTCAGAAAATACCCCTCGGAGCCCATCACCTCGACCCCGTCATAACCTGCCTGCCGCGCGCGCAAGGCGGCGGTGACGAAATCGTCCAGCTCTGCATTCACCTCATCACTAGTTAACTCGCGCGGGGCGAAGGGGGAAATGGGGGATTTGATGGGCGAGGGGGCGACGCAGCCTTGCGTATAGGCATAACGGCCTGCGTGCAGGATTTGCATCACTAGGCGCCCACCGTTCTGATGCACCGTATCTGTGACCGTGCGATGAAAGGCGATGTCTGGATCCGTAAACAGCCCCGCCGCGCCAGTGTAGACCGCGCCGTGGGGATTGGGCGCAATACCCCCTGTCACGATCAGCCCCACACCGCCCGCCGCGCGTTCGGCATAAAACGCGGCAAGGGGGGCAGGATCGTCGCCTTCCTCTAGCCCCGTATGCATAGACCCCATGACCACGCGGTTCTTTAGGGTTAGCGGCCCAAGTGTGATGGGCGACAACAAGGTTGGGTAAGGCATGGCGCGCTCCTTTGCCAAGACATGCCCCGCCCTGCGCCCAAAGTCACGAGATACGTGGCGTTAGGCCGAATGTGCGCCTGCCGCCAGAGACGCGACAAAGGCCAAAATCTGATCGACAGGCTTGCCGCTGGCGATTTCTTTCACAATGGCGCTGCCCACAACACAGCCATCCGCCACGCCGGCAATATCGCGCGCGGTGTCTGGCGTGTTGATGCCAAAGCCCACAATAATAGGCAAATCGGTGCTGGCCTTGATGCGCGCAACTTCGGGGGCGACATCGGACGGCTTGGCCGCGGCTGCCCCCGTCGTTCCCGTGACCGAAACATAATAGACAAACCCCGACGTGTTTTGAAGCACGCGCGGCAGGCGTTTGGCATCGGTTGTGGGGGTGGCCAAACGGATAAAGTTAATCCCAGCGGCCTGCGCAGGGATGCACAGTTCGCTATCTTCTTCGGGCGGCAGATCGACGATGATCAGCCCGTCAATGCCAGCATCATTCGCTTGACGCAAAAACAGATCCACTCCGCGCGCGTAAATCGGGTTGTAATAGCCCATCATCACAATCGGCGTGTCTTGGTTGTCCGCACGAAAAGCGCGCACCATGTCTAGCGTCTTATCCAGCGTCATGCCGCCTTCTAATGCGCGCTGGCCGGCAAGTTGGATCGTCTCGCCATCGGCCATAGGGTCGGTAAAGGGCAGGCCAAGTTCGATCACATCCACGCCTGCACTGGGCAGGCCCTGCATCACCGCCAAGGACCGCGCCACATCAGGATCACCCGCCATAATATAGGCGACAAATGCCTTTTTGCGGGCTGCTTTCAGCCGTGCAAAAGTTTGGTCGATGCGGGTATTTTGTGCCATGATGCGCCTATCTTTTCGGTGTTCCACCTGTGGCGCATGCGGGGGGCGAAATCAAGACTAGTCCAAAGGGTTGGTGACAAATACCTGCCCGCCGCGCTGTGCGGCAAGGTCGAGCTGGCGCTGACGTTCCCGAAAGCGGCCGCGGTCAGATTCGGAATATTCGCCCGCGCAGGCAGGGCAGCATGCCCCCCGTTCATACAGCGGGCTGGCCTTATCTGCTGCGCTGATGGGCCTGCGGCAGGCGTGGCAACTGTCATAGGGGCCAGGCTTTAGCTCGTGGCCCACAGACACCCGCCCATCAAACACATAGCATTCGCCATCCCAAAGGCTTTGCTCGGCGGGCACATCTTCAAGGTATTTCAAAATGCCGCCTTTTAGGTGAAACACCTCGTTCACACCTTGGGACAACAGGTAATTGGTTGATTTTTCGCAGCGAATTCCGCCTGTACAAAACATCGCAATGCGCTTGCCGCGATATTCGTCCTTATGGGCCTGCCACCATGCGGGAAAGTCGCGAAAGCTGCGGATGTCTGGGTCAACCGCGCCTTTGAAGGTGCCAATGCCCACCTCGTAATCGTTGCGGGTATCAATCACCGCGACATCATCCGATGCGATCAGTGCATTCCAATCTTGCGGGGCGACATAGCTGCCAACCTGCGCGCGCGGGTCAACATCGGGCAGGCCCATGGTGACAATCTCGCGCTTTAATGTCACCTTCATACGGCCAAAGGGCATTGTTTCGGCATAAGATTCCTTATGCTCTAGCGCGGCAAAGCCATCTTGCGCGCGGATATAGGCCAGCACGGCAGCGATGCTTTCGCCTGTACCCGCAATGGTGCCATTGATCCCCTCGTGCGCCAGTAGCAGCGAACCGCGCACGCCGTTTTGCACGCAAAGATCAATAAGCGCGGGGCGC
>CAXNJD010000030.1:0-8230 GCA_964202545.1 Cypionkella sp. | reverse complement strand
AAGTCATGGACGTGCTGGATGTGTGGTTCGACTCTGGTTCCACCCACGCCTTTGTGCTGCGCGACCGCCCTGATGGCAGTGCGGACGGGCTGGCTGATCTTTACCTTGAAGGCACCGATCAGCATCGCGGTTGGTTCCATTCATCCATGTTGCAAGCCTGCGGCACCAAGGGCCGCGCGCCCTATCGCGGGGTTTTGACCCACGGATTTACGTTGGATGAAAAGGGCATGAAAATGTCCAAGTCCTTGGGCAATACTGTCGCCCCGCAAGCCGTGATCGATGAATATGGCGCAGATATTTTGCGCCTATGGGTCGCGCTGTCTGATTACACCACCGATCTGCGCATCGGCAAAGAAATTCTAAAGGGCGTGGCCGACAGCTATCGCCGCCTGCGCAACACGCTGCGGTTCGTTTTGGGGAACTTGAAAGATTTCTCGGACGCGGAGCGCCTTTCGCACGGCGAGATGCCAGAGCTAGAGCAATGGGTGCTGCACCGCGTGGCGGAAATTGATGCCGAGGTGCGAGCGGGCTACACCGCCTATGATTTCCAAGGCGTGTTCCAGAAAATCTTTGCCTTTGCGACGACTGACCTATCGGCGATTTACTTCGATATTCGCAAAGACAGTCTGTATTGCGACGCGCCCAGCAGCCTGCGCCGTAGGGCTGCCCGCACAGTTCTGGATCATCTGTATCACCATCTTACCGCGTGGCTGGCCCCGATTTTGGTGTTCACCACCGAAGAGGTGTGGCTGTGCCGCAACGGCACTGGCACCTCCATTCACCTGAACGATATGCCAAGCGTTCCTGCCGAATGGTTGAACCCCGTTTTGGCGGAAAAATGGGCGCATCTGCGCCAGACGCGGCGCGTGATTACCGCCGCATTGGAAGTGCAGCGCACCGCCAAGGTGATTGGCGCAAGTCTTGAGGCCGCGCCGAAGGTCTATGTCAGCGAGGCTGCGCTGTTTGCCGCAACGCAGGGCGTGCCGATGGCAGAGTTTTCGATTACATCCGCGATCGAGGTGCTGATTGCCCCCGCGCCCGAAGGGGCCTTTACCCTGCCTGACGTGGCAGGCGTGGCAGTGGTGTTCTGGCTGGCGCAGGGCCAGAAATGCGCGCGCTGCTGGCAGATTTTGCCAGATGTTGGCACGCATCAGCACGGGGCCACCTGCGCGCGGTGTAATGACGCGCTGGGCTAGGGCGTGACATCAGGCATTCTTGCCGCTATTTTGGGCGCGGCATTTCTGCATGCTGCGTGGAATGCCGCGATTAAGTTTGGCACATCGCGCCTTGGCGCGATGATGCTGCTGTCCTTTGGCGAGGTGGCAATTGGCCTGTGCGTGGCGGCCTTTTTCCCGCTGCCTGCCCCCGAGGTGTGGCCGTGGATTGCCGCCAGTTCCTGCGCGCATTTTTTCTATAAGTTCTTTTTGGCAAAAGCGTACGAGCGCGGCGATCTGTCCCGCGTCTACCCTATCGCGCGCGGAACAGCGCCGATGATTGTGGCGTTGGCGGGCGGTTTGTTTTTTCTGACTGATACGCTGACGGCCCATGAATATATCGGGATTTTCATTCTGGGCCTTGGGATTTTGGCGATGGCGCAAGGGATTTTTGCCGAAGGGGAAAGCCGCAAGTTGATCCCGTTTGCGCTGGGATCGGCGCTGGCCACGGCAAGCTATACGATGATTGATGGCACAGGCGCGCGCGTGGCGGGCAATGCGGTCACGTAAATTGCTTGGGTTTTTGTGGTGGAAGGGGCGCTATTCATAGTGGCCATGCTAATCCTGCGCGGCCCCAGTCTTATCCCGCGCGGGCGGCGCGAATGGGGGGCGGGGATGTTTGCGGCTGCCGCGTCCTATGCCGCCTATGCCATCTCGGTTTGGGCGATGACCAAGGCCCCCATTGCCGTGGTCGCCGCCCTGCGCGAAACCAGCATCTTGTTTGCGGTGCTGATCGGTTGGGCGGTTTTTGGCGAGCGCCTGTCGCGCGGCAAAGTTATTGCGGCTTTTATCATCGTCACTGGCGTGATTTTCACGCGGGTATAGGGGGGGCGTTGCCCCCCGCGCTATGCGCTCCCCCCAGGATATTTGGGAAAAAGAGAAGCCGAATTAGCCTGATTTGGGCCCGCGTTCGGGGATGATCTGCTGCGCGATCCCTGCCAAGATTAGGTAGAGCGAGGCGATGATCAGCGTCCAATGCGCCAGCCAGCCTGCGTTAAAATCTGTCCACGCCGCCCATGCTGCCGCCAAAACCCAGATCAGCGACATGGGCAGGGAAACCCAGTTCCAGCGTTTTGTGCGCGTGGGGTGGATGAATTTCAAGTTCAAGAACATACCCGCCGTCAGCGCGATCACGATCATCAACGCAACCCACTGGCTGGGCTGCACTGCAAACAGCACCAGCACCACCATGTTCCAGCAGGCGGGAAAGCCTGAAAAGCTTTTGTCTTTGGTTTTCATGCGGGTGTCGGCGAAATATACCACCGAGCCGTAGGTGATGGCAATAATGGCAAACCAGCCCGTCCAGCCCGTCAGCATCCCCGATTTGAACAGCGCGTAAGCAGGAATGAAAACATAGGTCAGATAGTCTACAATCAAATCCATCAGCACGCCGTCGTAGATGGGAAAGTTTTTCTCCACCTCGTACCGACGCGCCAAAGGGCCATCTATGCCGTCGACAATCAGCGCCAGCACCAACCACAAAAACATCAATGACCATTCAGATTCGACAGCGGCGAGCATGGCAAACATCGACAAAACCGCGCCAGAGGCGGTGAGCAGATGCACTGAAAGGGCTTTGATGCGAATATCCATAAGGGTTTGTTCGCCCATTATCGTGGGTTTTGCAAGTGCGAGTTCGGGGCGGCTTAGGGGGCGTTTTAGGGGGGGCGTACTAGCCGTTCGCGCGCGGATGTGCCGCGTTATAAACGTCCATCAACCTGGCCGTGTCAACGGCGGTGTAGGCCTCGGTCGTGGACAGGCTGGCATGGCCCAGCAGTTCCTGAATGGCGCGCAGATCGCCGCCTGCGGCTAGCAAATGCGTGGCAAAGCTGTGGCGCAGGGCGTGGGGCGTGGCCGATGGCGGCAGGCCGAGGGCTGCGCGGGTGCGCTGCATGGCCAGCGCAATCAGCCGCGCGTTCAGCGGACCGCCGCGTGCGCCGCGAAAGAGGGGGGCATCGCGCGAGACATCAAACGGGCAGAGGCGCACATATTCGGCCACTGCCGCCTGCGTGGCTGGCAGGGTGGGCACCAGCCGTGTTTTGCTGCCTTTGCCCGTTATGCGTAGCACCTCGGGCAGAGGGTGATCCGCCCCCGTCAGCGACAGCGCTTCGGAAATGCGCAGGCCCGACCCATAAAGCAGGGTCACAACGGCGGTATCGCGCGCGGCAATCCACGGCTCGGTCGCAAAATCGCCGACTGTGTCCAGCATGCCCCGCGCGCCGTCCTCGGTCAGCGGTCGGGGCAGTTTGCGCCGATGTTTGGGGCTGCGTGTAGAAAGGGCGGCGCTGGCATCAATTCCGCCGCCCATGCTTGACCCGCTTCCATCGGCGACCCACGCCAAAAACCCCTTCACCGCCGACAGCGCCCGCGCAAGGCTGCGCGCAGACAGGCCCGTGCTGCGCGCATAGGCCATCCATGCCCGCATATCGGCAAGGGGCAGGGCGGCCAGATCGGCGGCGCTAGGGCAATCTCCGCCGCGATGCTGGGACATAAAGGCCAAAAAGCCGCGCAGGTCTTGGCCGTAAGCTTTGATTGTGTGGGGTGAGAACCCCTCGACCCCTTTTAGCTGTGCCAGCCAGCGCGCAAGGGCATCGCTGTGGGCGGGCTGGATCATGGGCCTAGCTGAGCCAACGGCGCATAGTGCGTTCAAACACACTGGCGAAAAACGCAAGCAAATCAGTGCCATGCGTGGGTTTGAAATGATGCGGGTCTTCGCTGCCCAGCGCCAGAAGTCCTGGCAGGCGGCCTGTGCCAAAATCCAGCCGCATCAGCGCCTCGGATCGTACCCAAGCTGCCGCTTCGCCGTAGACGGCATCGTTTTCGGGCATACATTGGCGCAGCACTACAGGGCGCAAAGATACATTGCGCCCGCCAGACGTATAAGCGCCCACTGTGCCCGGGCTGACAATGCGCAAAAGCTGCGGCGCGGTGCTGACCGATGGGCTTTGCGTGGATTCCAGCAAAAGCCCCACCGCATCCACGCGCAACGCTTGGGCCACATTGCCCGAGAGCGCTGTTAGAAAATCGTCAAAGGTCAGCGGGTCAAGCAGTTCTAAAATCGCGCGGTGAATTTGGTTGGTGCCTGCAAGGTTTTCATAGGCTGCGGCAATGACCGAGCGGTGGGTTTCTTCCAGATTATCCAGCCGTTCTTCCAGCTTTTGCATGGCAATGCCGCGCAAATCCACCACATTGCCCGCCCGCGCTTCGGACGCGCCCACAAGGGCGGCCATCACATCGCGGTCTTCCAGCAGCTTTTCGGGGGCGGCCAGAATAAGATCGCGCATGTCCTGATCCATCACACCGCCCCCCCCCTTTGATTTACAGAATTTTCTGGCCCGTCTTGGCCCAGTCTTTTTCGAACTGCTCTAGTCCCTTATCGGTAAGGGCATGGCTGGCCAGCGCCTTAATCACCGATGGCGGCGCGGTCATCACATCGGCCCCCACCAACGCGCATTGCGAGACGTGGTTGGCGCTGCGAATAGAGGCCGCCAGAATTTGCGTATCAAAGCCGTAGTTGTCATAAACTTGGCGGATGTCGGCGATCAATTCCATCCCGTCAAGGTTGATATCATCCAAGCGGCCAATGAAGGGCGAAATGAACGTCGCCCCCGCTTTGGCCGCAATCAGCGCCTGATTGACGCTGAAACAAAGGGTCACGTTGACCATTTTACCCTCGCCCGTTAGCACTTTGCAGGCGCGCAGACCATCCCATGTTAGGGGCACTTTCACGGCGATATTGGGGGCAATTGCGGCCAGCTTGCGGCCTTCGGCGATCATATCATCGGATTTGGTTGCCACGACTTCGGCGGAAACTGGGCCTGACACAATGGAGCAAATCTCGCGCGTGACTTCGATAATATCGCGGCCTGATTTCAGAATGATCGAAGGGTTTGTGGTGACCCCGTCGACCATGCCCAGATCGTTCAATTCGGCAATGGCGGCCACATCGGCGCTGTCTACAAAGAATTTCATTGCTGGCCCCTTTGGGTGTTGTGAGAGTGCTGCGCAGGGTTTAACCCAATTCTATGGCCAAGGGAAAGGTGCAATGAACAGATCTGTCTTTGACGAAGGCGATTTGGTGGCGGTGCTTACAACCGAGCCTTTGGGCCGCACTTTAGACTACCGCGCGCCCGAAGGTGGCTGCGGGCTTGGCGACTTTTTGGAAGTGCCCCTTGGCCCGCGCCGCGTTTTGGGCGTGGTCTGGGGCGTAGGTGAGGGCGAGTATGATGCGGCCAAAATCCGTGCCGCCTACCGCCGCCTAGATGCCCCGCCGATGAGGGATGAATTGCGCGCCTTTTTGGCGCGCGCGGCGGATTACACCCTAACCCCGCTGCCCGCTATGCTGCGCGCAGCAACCCGTGCGCCAAGGTTGGACAGCCCGCCGTCTGCGCGCAAAACCTATGCGCTGGCAGGCCCCGTGCCCAACCAGTTGACCGAGGCGCGGTTCAAAGTGATAGAGGCGCTGCGCCGCTTTGGTTCCGCTCCCGTCACGTTGGGCGAACTTGCCGATGAGGCGGATGTATCAACATCGGTCATAAAGGGGCTGGTCAAACTGGGTGTTGTGTCTGAGCAAGATGCGCCGCGCGATCTGCCCTATCCGCCCTTGCGCAGTCGTGCCCCAGCACGGCTAGAGGGCGATCAAGTTGTCGCCGCCGCCGATTTGGTGGGGCGCGTCAAGGCGGGGGCCTTTAGCGCGGTTTTGCTGCAAGGCGTGACGGGGTCGGGCAAGACTGAAGTCTACCTAGAGGCGGTCGCCGAATGCCTAGCGCGCGGGCGGCAAGCGTTGATTTTGCTGCCGGAAATTGCGCTGACGGCAGATTTTCTGGCCCGCGTTGAGGCGCGTTTTGGCAATAGGCCCGCCGAATGGCATTCAGGCGTGACCCAAACCGAACGCCGCCGCCTGTGGCGCATGGTGGGGCAGGGGGACGCGCAAATGGTTGTGGGGGCAAGGTCTGCCCTGTTCCTGCCGTTTCGGGATCTGGGGCTGATCGTGGTCGATGAAGAACACGACACCTCTTATAAACAAGAAGAGGGCGTTCTGTATAACGCCCGCGATATGGCCGTGCTGCGCGCAAGTATTGTGGGCGCGCCGGTTGTGCTGGCATCGGCCACGCCCTGCCTTGAATCTTGGGCCAATGCCGAAGGCGGCAAATACCATAAGTTGGTGCTGACCGCCCGTTTTGGGGCTGCGGAATTGCCCAAAATGGCCGCGATTGATATGCGCGCCGAGGCTTTGGGTAAGAATGAATGGATATCGCCTGCGCTTGCGCGCGAGGTATCGGCGCGCATTGATACGGGCGAACAATCACTTTTGTTTTTAAACCGCCGTGGGTATGCGCCCATCACCCTGTGCCGCGCTTGCGGGCATCAGGTGGAATGTGAGTCATGCGATGCGCGCATGGTGGAACACCGCTTTTTAAACCAGTTGCAATGCCACCAATGCGGGGCGACACGCGCCGTTCCCACCGCATGCCCTGCTTGCAAAGCCGAAGGCAAACTTGCCGCCGTGGGCCCAGGTGTGGAACGTTTGGCCGAAGAAGTTGCCGCCAAGTTTCCCACCGCGCGCCTTGCCGTGCTGTCATCAGATTTGTTCGCATCTGCCCGCGCGCTGAAAGAGCAGATCGTGACGATTGCGGCTGGCGGGGCTGATATCATCATCGGCACGCAGATTGTGGCCAAGGGGCATAACTTTCCCAACCTAACCCTTGTCGGTGTGATTGATGCCGATCTTGGCCTGCATGGCAGTGATCTGCGCGCGGCAGAGCGCACGTTTCAACTGATGCGCCAAGTGGCAGGCCGCGCGGGGCGGGCGGAAAAGGCGGGGGTGGCTTTGCTGCAAACATTTCAGCCCGAACACCCCGTTATTCATGCCATTTTGGGCGGCGATGAAAACGCCTTTTGGGCAGCCGAGGCGGCGGGCCGCCGCACCGCGGGCACGCCGCCCTATGGGCGGCTGGCGGGGGTGATCCTGTCGTCGACCGATATCGGCGGGCTGATGGACTTTGCCACTGACATCGCCCGCCGCGATGGCCCGTTGCGGGGCATTGGCGCGCAGCTTTACGGCCCTGCGCCTGCACCCGTGGCCCGAGTGCGGGGGCGGCACCGCGTGAGATTGCTGATTAAATCGGGCAAAACAGTCGCCCTTCAGCCCGCCATTCTGGCGTGGCTGGCGCAGTTCAAAATCCCAAATCATGTGCGCCTCTCTGTCGATATTGACCCGCAAAGTTTTTACTGAACACCCTTGCGTCACAAACTGCGGCATTGGTGGAAATGCGCGCGCCTTTGCCCTATATCTGTTCTAATCGTTCATAGGAGCCTGCAATGTTTCTGATAAACCGCCGCAAAATGGACATGGTCAGCCCCGCTGATGCCCTGCCAGGCCGCGCCACGCCCCTGCCCACTGCCAAAACCCATTTTGTGAATGGCCGCGATTTGCACGGGCCCCTTCCTGCGGGCATGGACGTGGCAATGTTTGGAATGGGCTGCTTTTGGGGTGTTGAGCGCATCTTTTGGCAATTAGACGGCGTGTTTGTCACGATGGTGGGATATGCCGCAGGCTTTACCCCCAACCCCACCTACCAAGAAACCTGCACTCAGATGACGGGCCATAACGAGGTGGTGCGCGTGATTTTTGACCCTGCTGTGATCAGCTATGACCAACTGCTGGCCGTGTTCTGGGAAAGCCACGACCCAACCCAAGGCATGCGCCAAGGCAACGATGTGGGCAGCACCTATCGGTCGGGCATCTATACCTATGACGAGGGGCAGGCCATCGCCGCCCGCGCCAGCAAAACCGCCTATGAGGCGCGTTTGCGCGCCGCAGGTTTCCCCGCCATCACGACCGAGATTATCCCTGCGCCTGTGTTCTATTACGGCGAGGAATACCACCAGCAATACCTTGCCAAAAATCCTAATGGGTATTGCGGCATTCAAGGCACTGGGGTGACTTGTCCTATTGGCGTGGGGGTTTAGCCGCCAGATTGCACCTTAAGATTGCGAACTTGAGTGCTTGATCG
>CAXNJD010000029.1:0-8325 GCA_964202545.1 Cypionkella sp. | reverse complement strand
TATGAGTTTGGGCTGCGCCTCTCGTCGTGCTTGCCCAGCAGGGGCAGCTTATGCAAGACTGCCTGAACATTCGGCATATCATATGAGGCAGTTCCACCGATGAAACGCTTGATCCTGACACGGCACGCGAAATCTGCATGGGACGATCCTACCATGGCCGACCATGACCGACCTTTGAACGATCGAGGCAAGGTCGCTGCGGCGGATTTGGGGCAATGGCTGGCCTCGCGCGATTACATCCCAGCCGAGGTGTTTTGTTCTGACGCGCTGCGCACCCGCAAAACATGGAGCGGAATTGCCCCCGCCCTGCCCGGTACCCCTGTGTTAGAGCTAAAGCCCGCGCTGTATCACGCAGGGCCAGATGTGATGCTGGCGGTTCTGAAGCACGGCAAAGCCGACACGGTGATGATGATTGGCCATAATCCCGGCATTGCGGAATTCGCCGCGCGTCTGGTTACGATGCCGCCGCTGAACCCAGAATTTCACCGCTATCCCACGGGGGCCACGTTGGTGGTGGACTTTATAGCCGATGACTGGGCGGATGTTGGCTTTGGCACGGGCGCGGTGGTGGATTTTGTCATCCCGCGCGAGATTGACCCATAAACGCAAATCGGGCCGACCACAGGCCAGCCCGATTTTTGGAGGACGGTGCGCCATACGCATGCAATACGGATGCACTACGGATGCAATACGCGCACCAGCCTGCTATTTCCCCCTTATTGCGCGGCTTTCTGATCGCGGCTGCGCCATAAAGAATAAACAACACCCGCGGCCAAAATCGCAAAGGTAATTCCCAGCGACCAGCCAGCGGGGAATTTTTCCCAACCCAGCAGATCGGCAATAAAAATCTTTGATCCGATGAAAATCAGCAGCACCGATAGGGCGTATTTCAGATAATGGAAACGGTGCAGCACCGCAGCCAATGCGAAATACAGCGCGCGCAACCCCAGAATAGCAAATATGTTCGAGGTATAAACGATATAGGGGTCAGTCGTAATTGCAAACACAGCGGGAACGGAATCTACCGCAAAGACCAAATCGGCAAATTCCACCAACACCAGTGCCAAAAACAAGGGCGTCATGAATTGCACCATCTTGCCTGTTCTTGGATGCTCTTGCCGCACGAAAAACGCATTGCCATGCAATTTATCGGTGACATTAAATCGCCGCTTCATAAAACGCAAAATTGGGTTGCTGTCCAAATCCATCTCTTTGTATTTGATCAGCAGCATCTTCACGCCCGTGGCGATCAGGAACACGGCAAAGATATACAGAACCCAATTGTATTGCGATACCAGCGTGGCCCCAAGGCCAATCATGATACCGCGCAGCACGATCACGCCCAGAATGCCCCAGAACAGCACGCGGTGCTGATAGATACGCGGCAAAGCGAAATAGGTAAAAATAAGCGCGATAACAAATACATTGTCCAGCGCCAAGGTTTTTTCAACGACAAAGGCGGTCATATATTCTGCCGCCGCCTGCTGCCCAATTTTCACCCAAACAAAGCCGCCAAAGGCGACACCCAGCCCGATATACAGCGCCGACAGCTTTAAGCTTTCGGCCACGCCAATTTCATGATCGGTCTTGTTTAAAACCCCAAGGTCAAGCGCAAGAAGCCCGATCACAATGCCAACAAAGGCAAACCACAGCCACAGCGGTTGCCCAAGAAAAAGTGTAAAAAGAAAGTCCAATTTTTGCCTCACCTGTTGCAAACACATGGCGGAGCTAACGTTTCGCTGGCCCCGCCAAAACGCTTGGTTCAATCCGACATCACGGCACAGCGCCGCCAGAGGGGCCCGGATTGATAACGGAGATATGGGGATTAGCGGAATGTGTTCAAGGTTTCGTAAACAAAAAACGCCCCGTGGAGGGGCGTTTTCTTTTGACCCTCGCGCTACAGCTTAGTGCCCCAAAATCTGGCTTAGGAACAGCTTGGTACGGTCTGATTTGGGGTTGGCAAAGAACTCTTTGGGTTCGTTTTGTTCGACAATCTGGCCTTGATCCATAAACACCACGCGGTTTGCCACCGCTTGGGCAAAGCCCATCTCATGCGTGACGCAAATCATCGTCATGCCATCTTCGGCAAGGCTGATCATGGTGTCCAACACTTCCTTGATCATTTCAGGGTCAAGCGCGGATGTCGGCTCGTCAAACAACATAATGCGGGGTTTCATGCACAGGCTGCGGGCAATGGCCACGCGCTGCTGCTGCCCGCCCGAAAGCTGGCCCGGATATTTCAGCGCCTGTTCTGGAATTTTCACCTTTTCCAGAAAATACATCGCCGTTTCTTCGGCCTCGCGCTTGGGTGTTTTGCGCACCCAAATCGGGGCTAGCGTCAGGTTTTCCAAAATCGTAAGATGCGGAAATAGGTTAAAGTGTTGAAACACCATACCCACTTCTGAGCGCACTTTGTCGATGTTTTTCAAATCTGATGTCAGCTCGGTTCCATCCACAATGATCGTGCCCGCTTGATGTTCTTCAAGGCGGTTGATGCAGCGGATCAGCGTGGATTTACCACTGCCCGAAGGCCCGCAGACCACAATCCGCTCTCCCCTGTTCACGGTCATGTTAATATCGCGCAGAACGTGAAACTGGCCGTACCATTTGTTCATGGCGGTGATCTGAATTGCCACCTCGTCCGTGACTTGCATTTTCGCGGCATTTGCCATGGCTTGCTCCTAACGATGATCGGTTTTCAGCTTTTGCTCTAGATACATCGAGTATCTGGACATGCTAAAGCAGAAGATAAAGAAAATAGCGCCCACAAAGATGAACGGCTCCCAATAGGCGGCCTTCCATGCGATGTCGGCTTTGACAACTTTGGTAATGCCTTGCAGCGGGTCGGCAAGGCCCACCAGCGCGACCAGCGTGGTATCTTTGAACAGGCCGATAAAAGACGAAACGATGCCAGGGATCGCCACCTTTAGCGCCTGCGGCATAATAATCAGCCGCTGCGCCTGCCAATAATCGAGGCCAAGGCTATCAGCCGCCTCTTGCTGCCCGCGCGGCAAGGCTGCCAGCCCGCCCCGAATAACTTCGGCGATATAGGCCGATGCAAATAGCGAGACGAGGATAATAACCCGCAAGATCAAATCGAAATTGGTTTGCGGCGGCAGAAAATATTGCAGCAAAAGGCTGGCGGTGAATAGCATCGTAATCAGCGGCACACCGCGCACAAATTCGATAAAACCCACTGACAGGGTTTTGATCAGGAACATGTCCGACCGCCGGCCAAGCGCCAATAAAATACCGATAGGAAGCGAGGCGGAAATGGCCGATACGCCAATGACGAAGGATAGAAGGAATCCGCCAAAGCGGTCGCTGTCTTCGGCGGGCAGGCTGAAGTATGGCAGGGCCTGCGCCAATACGGTTGTGACGTAGGTTTGCAAAAAGCCCCACCACACACAGGCAGCAAAGGCCGCCACAGCAGCAGCAGGCGTCACGCCAATCAGGCCTTGCAGGCCGCGCCAGACCAGCACGGCAATCCCAAAGCCTGCCATCACGCCAATGGGTGCCCAGACCGAACCGCCCCACAGCAAAAAGAATGCCGTTGCGGGAAAGGCCAGTGTAGCCCATAGCAACTGCTTTGGCGCAACCCAAGCCAGCACAGCCAGCGCGGCCATAACTGCGGCGGCAAGCGACAAATGCCAGCCATCTGTGCCAACGGCCCAAAGCAGCACCACCAGCACCGCGCCCGCGCCGCCCGTCATAATCATCGTGGGGCGGCGCAGATTGAAATACAGAACAGGAGATAAGGCCACGAACAGCAGCGCAAAGGCCAGCAGCGGGCGCCAATATTCTTCGCGGTCAAAAAAGCCGAACATGAATTGGTGCCAGCGCTCGTTTATCATTGCCCAGCACGCGCCAGAAGCCCCCTCACCCGCCGAAGCGGCGATAATGGCGCGGCATTCGTCAACGGAACTGGCAGTCCAAACCCCGTTCAAAAACCAAGGGGCCGAAGACGAGATGAGCGCGTAAACCGCCCACAGGCCGATGAAAGTCAGTATGGTATTGAACCAGCTTGAAAACAAGTTTTCGCGCATCCATTTGATCACCCCCGTTTGCCCAACGGGCGGTTTTTGCGCGGGCAATATCTGTGTGCGGACAAAATGCGAATTGCTCATCTTACCGCTCCTTCAACTTGACTGAGTTGTTGAAAATATTCATCCCGACAGAAATGGTCAGCGACAAGATCAGGTAGATCAACATCATCAGCAGCATGCATTCCAACTCGCGCCCTGTTTGGTTTAGGGTAATGCCGCCCAAAGTGCCCTTCAAATCCAGATAGCTGATCGCCATGCCAAGGGTCGAGTTTTTGGTGATGTTCAGATACTGGCTGATCAGCGGCGGCACGATCACGCGCAGCGCTTGGGGCAGGATAATCAGGTTCATGGTGCGGTTAGGGCGCATGCCCAGCGCATAGGCCGCTTCGGTCTGACCACGCGAAATGGCCAGAATGCCGCCGCGCACCGCCTCGGTAATATAGGTGCCATGATAGATAGACAGGGCCAAAAACAGCGCGGTAAAGCTGTGGGCAAGGCTGATGCCGCCAACAAAGTTAAACCCTTTGGACACGCCATTTTCATCCGCCGCAAAGGCGGGAATTTCCCAATGGAAACCCAGCGCAAACAACAAGGCGGTAATCGGCACAATCAGCACTAGCAGCGATTTCCACCAGGTCACAGGGCGAATGCCCGTATCTTCTTGAATGGCCTTTGCGCTGGCCCGAATACGGCTGTTTACCCAAAAGCTGCCCCAAATCACCGCAATCGCAGCCAGAACCGATAGGTTAATCGGCACATCCAGCACAGAAAAGCTGCCCAAGGGCCTATCAAGAATAGGGGCTGGCACGTTGGTGCCTCGGTTGGTAATGGCGATACTGTCAAAGAAAATCTTTTGCGAGGGCGGCGCTAGTCCCTGATCGACCATTTCTTGGGTAACTTTGAAATCTTTCGGCTCTGGCATCACCTGAGCGAAAATTGAAAAGGCGAGCAGGATCCACAGCAGCAGCGGAACATTGCGGAACACTTCGACGTAAACCGTCATCAGACGGCCCACGATCCAGTTTTTTGAAAGGCGCAACACCCCTGCAGTCACGCCAATCAACGTGGCTGCGAAACAGGCCGCGATAGACACGGCCAAGGTGTTGAACAGGCCTACAAACAAAGCGCGCCCGTGCGTGCTGTCATTGGTATAGGGGATCAGCTGTTGGTCAATGTCATAACCCGCGCGGTTAAACAAAAAGTTATAGCTGATGTCTTTGTCTTTGGCGGCCAAATTGGCCTGCAAGTTCATAAGAAGCCACGCGACAAAGGCGATGAACAGACCCAGAACTATCACCTGAATGGTGATCGACCGATAGCGCGTGTCATAAACCAGCATTGACAGCCGAAAGTTGCCTTTCGGAGCGTCGCTTACCATAGCCATATCTTACCCCCTGCCGCTGCCGCGTGCTGGCCTTTGGCCAATCTTATCGGGGTCTGGCCCCATCACGGAGTGCTTGTTTTAGTGGAAAAAGGGCGCGGGTTGCCCCGCGCCCAATTGCGTTAGCGCACTGGTGGCGCGTATTGCAGGCCGCCTTGGGTCCACAGCGCGTTCAGGCCGCGTGCCAGACCGATGGGGGTCGAGGTGCCAAGGTTGGCTTCAAAAATTTCGCCATAGTTGCCCGACACGGCGATGGCGTTTTTGGCCCAAGCGTTATCCAGACCCATCATCACGCCCATTTCGCCCTCAAGACCCAGCAAGCGGCGGGTTTCAGGATCGGTGGTCGATGTGGCGACTTCTTCTAGGTTTGCTTTGGTGATGCCTTTTTCTTCAGCGATCAGCAGCGAATAGTACGTCCAGCGGACGATGTCGCCCCAGTTATTGTCGCCATGGCGCACGACTGGGCCGAGTGGCTCTTTCGAGATGATTTCTGGCAGAATGATGTGGTTTTCAGCGTCTGCGAAGGTGGCGCGGGTGGCGGCAAGGCCCGACGCGTCAGTGGTGTATGCATCGCAAGCGCCTGCGATGTACTGGTTCGCCGCTTCGGTATCGTCTACCACAGTCACAGGTGTATAGCTGATGTTGTTCGATTTGAAGAAGTCAGCCAAGTTCAACTCGGTCGTGGTGCCTGTTTGAATACAAACGGTTGCGCCGTCCAGTTCTTTGGCCGAAGCCACGCCCAGTTCTTTCTTTACCATAAAGCCCTGACCGTCATAGTAGTTTACGGCCACGAAATCGAACTTCAGGTCGGTATCGCGCGAATAGGTCCAAGTCGAGTTGCGCACCAAAAGGTCAACCTCGCCCGAGGATAGCGCGGTAAAGCGGGTTTCCCCAGTCAGGGGAACAAATTTCACTTTCGTTGGGTCGCCCAAAACGGCAGCGGCAACTGCTTTGCACAGCGCCGCGTCAAAGCCTTGGTATTCACCATTGGCATCGGGGGCAGCAAAGCCCGTCAAGCCGGTATTCGCGCCGCAGATCAACTCGCCGCGTGCTTTCACATCGTCCAGTGTTGCGGCAAAAACCGCGCCCGACAAGACTGTCGTGGCAGCCAACGCGCCAAGGAATACTTTTTTATTCATAGGAACCTCTTCCTGTTGCGCCCATTTCAGGGCTGTTTGTCGCGCGAATTTTTTACAACATTTCGCGCCTTGTCCTCCGCGTTACTCACGCACAGCTCGAGATCGGCGGTGTCAGCCACTCTTGGCTATTGGTTAAACCTAGGTCAAGAAAAAATATCGTCCAGCAATTTTGTTAGCGCTATCTGCTAACTTTGTGCTTCGCCTAGGAAACATGCGTAATTTTTGGGCATTTGCCTTGAAATAATCTTACGCACATGCCGCCAGAAAGCGATGCGCATCGTGCAGGGCGGCCGCCTTGGCTGATTCGAGCGCGGCGGCAACTTCGTCAATGCCCCAATGCTCGGCCTGCCACTGCTCGTCTATGCGCGATAGGGCAAAACCCTGAGCGGGGGGCAAATGCCCTTTTGCCATAGCCAGCGCCAGCACCAAGCTTCCCGTTATTGCGACCAAGTCATGCAGACCCGCCAGTGCAAAAGCGTCAAATGCCGCGAGGTGATCTTGCAGGTTGGAAAGGCTTTCGGCGGGCTGGGCGACATGCACAATGCCTGCTGTTACATGCAGCGGCGCGGCCAAATCGCGCGCGGCCCAATCCAGCCAAGGCTGCCAGCCTGCCGCCTGCCGCGCCACCAGTTCGGCAGGGGATTCGGCGCGATAGCACAGCAAATCACTCGCGCCATAGCCTGCAAGTTCGGTAACCACGGCGCTGCGATTGGGGGCCACCTTTTCCAGCGCGGAATTGGCGCGCCGTGTCATCGGCATGGTTTCTGGGTTGACCCGGCCAGTTTGCGCATCCCATTCTGCTGCAATCATTTGCGCCAAATTTTGGGTGGGCACAATCAGCGCATTTTTGGCTGGGGTTTTCACTGCTCGTCCATCCAGATGCACAGTATAACCCGCATCAAGCTGCACCACGCTGGCAGCTTTCCAAAACCGTTTTGCGGCCCATGCGCTCATGTCAAAAGCTCGTTCATGCCTCGCCCCTGAACGGGTCTAACGGCACGTCATTCACGCCCCAATCCAGCGTTTTCCATGTGCGCGCCATGTGGTCAGGCAAGGGGGCGGTAAAGGTCATCATCTCTTTAGTGATGGGGTGTTCAAATTTCAGCATCCTCGCGTGCAAATGCAGTTTGCGCGAGATGTCGCCGCCAATGCCCGCACCCCAGCCATCGCCCATATTATCGGTGTCAGACCCGCCATATTTGCCATCGCCCAGAATTGGGTGACCCATTTCAGCCATATGAGCCCGCAATTGGTGAGTGCGCCCCGTAATGGGTTCCAGCGCCATCCAAGACAGGCGCGTGCCAAGGAACCATAGCGTAAAGAAATCGGTCTGCGCGCGCTTGGCATCGGGGTAATCGCCCATCTTGGCGGGATGGATGCAGATCATCTTTTCATCGCCACGCCCACCGCCTGGCATTTTCATCAGCCCATATTTGATACTGCCCTTGCGCGGGTTGGGCACGCCTGCAACAGCGGCCCAGTAAATTTTGCGCGTGAGGTGATGGCGCAGGCTTTCGGATAGGCCGCGCGCTACGCGGTCGGTGCGGGCCAGCATAAGCAGGCCCGAGGTGTCTTTGTCTAGGCGGTGCACCAATTTCGGTTTGTCTTTATATCCAAATTTCAGTGCCTCGGTCAGGCCATCAACATGGCGCTCGCCCTGCCCACTGCCGCCTTGGCTGGGCAGGCCTGCGGGTTTGTTCAGAATGATGATATGTTCATCCTTCCACAGCACCGCGTCTTGGATCATTTTCTCATCAGC